>CAZAII010000046.1:0-6949 GCA_964485165.1 uncultured archaeon
TCGTTCATCCCCATGACCTTCGAGGAGTAGCGGTCCTTCAGCTCCTGGTATATAGCGGTGTTGGTCTGTATCGCCTCCGGGAAGCTTGAGGCGTTGACAGGAAGCACGAGGAACTCCTGTATGGCTGTGTTGCCGCCATGCTCTCCACCACCTATCATGTTGCTCAGTGGTAGCGGGAACCGGGAGCCGTGTTCGAAGCCCGCAGCCTTCTTGAACGCAAAGCTGGAAGCGATTGACACCGCTCCTATCCTTGAGAAATCGTCGCTTCCGTCGAACTCCCTGAGGCCGGAATCGAACCCTTCCTGGTCGAGGTCTTCCCCGGTCATCCTGTCCCGCAGTTCGTTCTCGATGTCCTCCAGGTGCTGTGGGACGAAGCATTTCGCCTCGTGCTTTCCGGTGGAGGCTCCCGAGGGCGCCTTGCCGTAACTCCCGTTGACTTCCGCCTCCACCGTGGGTTTTGTCCTTGAATCGATTATCTGCCGGAGCTCCAGGGATTCTATCTCCATGGAAAACAGGTGTAGCTGTCAGTTTAAACAATCTTGGATAAAGAGGGAAATAGAGGATCTACCTGGCAACCGTGATCGGGAGCTTTCCTTCCTCAAGCTCCTTCTTGGCTATATCGATCGGCTTGCCGTTCTCCACTTCAACGAAGACGGGAGCACCCATAGCTATCTGGAGGGAGCGGGCTCCCAGCACACGTGCTCTCTCGTACTTGGTGTAGTTGTTACTCATGATATCACCCTATGTATCCGAGGTCAGAACTCGACTCCTGGTCCTGTCCCTGTTGGCTCTTCAGGTTCTGAAGTTTTTTAAGGACTTCCTGTGACTCCTCCACCTTCTTGTCGAGCTCGCTGTAGTCAAGTTCGAGGTTGAGGACCTGTTCCATCACCTGGAGCACCGCCTCTGTCGCCTTTGGGTCGCTTAACAGGAAACCCGGTGTCTCCCCGAGCAGGCAGACTCCCCGGTATCCCCTTTCGGCCCCGAGACCCAGGATAAGGCCCGATGCGCCGACTATCTGCCCGACATCGTGCTCGAACTCGACTCCGGTGTCCTCGTATTCATCGCGTATATCGGAGCTGCTCAGGGCACCGAACACTTCGGGGTCTTCAACAACGTCTCCTGTGCCGTAGCCACCGATGGTTATTATCTCTGCAGCGTCTATATCGTCCACGAAGTCGAGTATGCGCTCCGCCACCTCGAAGTGGCCTTCAGGGGTCGAGGCCTGGGCGTTACCCTCTATAAGGACGAGATCACGGTCCTCTTCCCGCGGAAGCTGGTAGATGTTGTTCTTCAGGAGCTCGACTGACTTGTCATCCCGGATTATAGTGAAAGGCGGGAAGTGGTGGGAATACAGCTCTCCGACCTTTTCAGCTTCCAGGTGATCCGCGAGGTAGCTGACGCACGTCTTCCCTATGTGGCCGATACCCGCCAGTCCCTCTATGAACACCGGGTTTTCTACTTCCAGTTCCTTGTCGAGTTCAAGTCTTGTGGTCGCCATATCTTTACACCTTTCACGCTCCTTGTTTTTTAGTTTTCCGCCGGTACTCACCATAACGGTCCGGGAAGGAGAACTTGGGCGGTCTCGCCGGTCTCGTGTTCTCCCCACAGTGTTCTTCCTTCATAGTGTAGGAGCCGCAATCCGGGCATTTCCTTATCATGCTTACACTCGCGAGAACTCAACTTCGGTCCCGAGTTCATCCGCTTTTTGCCTTATCTTTTCCACAGCCGTATCCATCCTCTTCTTCGCCAGCTCTGTGTTCCTACCCCAGGCGGTTATGCCGTACTTTGGGGCGGATATATACTTTATCTCTATACCGTCTCCGAGATCGCTGAACGTCTCCTTCACGCGGTCGATGCCGTCCCCCTGCTGGTACTCGAGCCTGATCTCTCCCTCGAACTTCTCCTGTTTCAGGTTGATGTTGTCGCTTGCCACCTTCTGGATGGCCTCTGTCATCTCCGCGTCGAACATATCCTCAAGCTTCTCCTCCTCACCTACCGAGATCTCGAATCCGGTGAAGGATGAGCCGAACTCTCTCTGCATAGGGAATACCACCTCTTCGTAGAGGGCCTCGACATCCTTTCCCAGCTCTTTCGCCAGCTGCCTGACGAACTTATCGGCCTTCTTCTCCCTGTTCCAACGGGCCATGGCGTCCTTCTTCTGCTTCTCGTTGACCCTCTTCAGCGACAGGTCCAGTGTTCCCTCTCCCTCATCGCCTATCACCTGTGCCACCGTCTTCTCGCCCTCCTTCAGCTCCTTGCCGACATCCTGGACCCAGGAGCGCGAGACCTCGGATATGTGGATAAGGCCCTTCTTATCCTCGTATTCGTCGAGTTCAGCGTAGGCGGAGTTCTTTTCGATGTCGGTTATGGTGACGACGACAAGATCTCCCTCCTCCGGTCTTTCCTTGTACCAGCGCATTATATCCCAGGATTCGGCGCGACTTTTAAAAGCGGAACCCTCATCCGACAGCCGCAAGCAGGGGAGGGCCAAGCGCCTTGAAGAGCACGATGTTGAAGAGGACGTTCAGCACAGCGTAGGGAACGTAGCGCCCGAGCTGCGAAGGCATCAGCACCGCGGTGAAGAACAGGAAGCTGGTCTGGAGACCCACAACGGTCGCGGCCCCGAGCAAGAAGATATCTGTCGCGGCTATCATGCCCGCTATGAAGCCCGCGGCAGTGTATCCTGGTGCGACCCACAGGATGTAAACCCCCGGAGGCGAACCTATCATCACCTGGAGCATGATGGCTATGAAGGCTAGTGCAGCACCCGCCTCCGGTCCGAAAACCCTGCCGAGTATCACCGCTGAGAAGGTAACCGTCTCGATGCCGAAGGAGTTGAGCTCGAACCGGTTGACCATCATGGAGGTGGTGGCGGTGACCGCCAGCAGGGAGAAAGCAAGGAAGTACCGGGTCAGGAAGAGGGCGGGAATTACAATCAGCAGGCCGAGCAAGCCCGCCTTGTAAACTCTCCTGTGATCCAGCGCCTCCATCCTCTGCTTAAGTTTTTCGACGTATTCGCCGGCGTCCATCCTCTAACCCACCAGCCCCGCTACCGGCTCGGCAGCGATCCTGAAAAGTATGACGTTGAACAGTGTGTTGCCGACCGCGTAGGGCAGGTATTTCGAGAGACCTGAAGGTGTAAGGAGCGCGGTAAAGGTCAGGAAGACGGCCTGAAGCCCGATTATCATCGCTATTCCCAGGGTGGCGGGATTCATCGACGCCATGGTACCGGCTATGAAACCTGCCACCACGTAAGAAGGTATGACCCAGAGTATGTAAGGCCCTATGTACTGCCCCACAACCATCTGTGCCGTTATTATCACGAAACCCAGGATCGCTCCCAGCTCAGGTCCCAGCGCCATCCCCACCGTCACTACGGCAAAAGTCCCGGTCTCCACTCCCGACCAGCGCATCTCTACGTACTTCACGAGCCACGCCACGACAACGGGGGATAGTACCAGTATGCCGAGGACGAAATAATCCGTCAGGAAGAAAGCGGGGATCGCGACAAGGAAGAGGAATAGTACTGCTCTATAGACCTGCTTGCTCCTGAACCGCTTCACGACCTCCTTTCTGGCTTTTTCGAACAGCTCCATGTAGAAAACCGGGTGACGAAATGCTAAAAATCTATTCCGGGCTGAGCTCTTGGATTACCTCTGCATCCAGTTCCGCCTTCCCGCCTCTCGACTCTGCAAGCTTCTCGCCGCAGACAAGGCATTCTACATCCCTGGAGGCGTGCGAGAATATGTTCTGTTCATTGCCGCACTCCTCGCATTTCACCCTGAGAAAGTCCTGGGCCATCTCCCTGACTACCTCTCGATCTCCAGTTTCGAAGCCCTGATGGGTTCGCGGGGTTTGTAGGACTTGCCGCATTCGTTGCAGGTGAACTGGAGGTCTTTCTTGTCCGAAGTGGGGTTCTTCCGCCCCCTGCTCCTGATAGCAGGGTTCTCGTATGGGAAGGAGCCGTAGCCGTGGTCTATCTTCCTCTGTCTCTTCCTGTGCTTCTTCTTGAAAGGTGATGCCGAACGGTTGGTCACCTCTTTCACCGTCTGGTCGGTGTGGGCGTCACAGTTGGGGCAGTAGCGCCTCTGCTCCTTCGGTATCTTTACCATGATTCTTCCAGCGCGGACAAACTTTAAAAGTACTATCTCGTCAGGGAAACGTTCAGTGCACTATATCGGTTCCCGCCGCCTCTTCCGGCGATTCCAGGTTCTCAACCGTTCCGCGGAAGACCCGGGTCGGGATCTCCGACCGCTCTACCAGGTTGAGAGCCGCTTCATCTACCAGTGCGTAGTTGCCGGGCTGGTTGTTGCCCTTCACCAGCTCCAGAAGTTCCGACACGCTGACCTCATCCAGCTTTTCCGCATCGCCCTCCCCCGGGTCGGAGGTGTAAACCCCATCCACCGTCGTCGCGATGTAGAAATCGGCTTCCAGCAACTCGGCGGCGGTGGCGGCGACCGCGTCCGTGGAATAGCCCGGCACCATTCCACCCATCACGACGTGCTTCCTGGTCGAAACAGCCTCCATCAACTCGCCCGGCGTCTCGGGTATCTCCGGATAAGCGTCTTCCATGACCGCGAGCAGTGTTCTAGCGTTCAGTCTGGTGGCGGCGATGCCCACCATGTCCCGGACGCCTTTATTCGCGGAAGAAGCGGCCTTTTGGTATCTCTTCAGTTCTCCAGCTCCCGTCACCACCACGACCTGTTCGTGGGATCCCAGTGCTTCGGCCACCCTGTCAAGTTCACCCAGGTTCTCCTGTACCACGGAGCCTCCTATAGAAAACACCTTCATTCCTCTACCTCCTCCGCGCTTCCCCTGTTAACGAGTATCTCCGCGTTCTCCTCCGGCACCTCTACTTCCTCGCCCTCCTCGAACGGGCCGTAGGTCTCGAGATCGGTTCCCAGGAACTCTGGCACCTGGGAGGTTATCTTGACCGCGTGGTACTCTTTCTCTTCCACCTCGGCCTCTACCTCCTCATCGTCTTTCTCCTCCCTCTCCTGAATCTCTATGTCTTTCTCCGTCCTTTTCTCGGCCCTTTTCCTGTGGTCTTTGAAGTCCTCCTTGAGTTCGCGGAAGAGTTCCTGCTCGATGGGAAGCAGCTCGAGGTCGGATGCCTCCGAGCCGGACTTGGCTGATATCTTGGCGTTCTTGAAAACCTTGTCCTCACGGAGGCTGATTATCTTCTCGAAGACCCTCTTCGCGTTCCTGAACTCCCGGTCCTCGCCCGCAGCCTCTTTCTTCCTCTCGAAGTAGTCGCCGACACGCAGCAGAAAATCGTCCTCCAGCTCCGTCAACTCGTCCTGCCTGTCCTCCTGTTTCTGTATCTTCCTGAGCTCGCTGAAGGTGATGGGTTCTGACATTCTACGTGAGGATTAAGCTTGAAACCTTTTTATCTTTCCAGTCAGCCGAAGCATTCCTGGACATGCTTCCTGTAGTAGCTCTCCCGCTTGTACTCCTTGCCGCAGTAGGGACACTCCATCAGTTCCTCTTCGTCTTCTTCCTCCTCTCCACGGGAACGTCCCGACTTCCTGAACGCGTAGCTGACAGGATTCGATACCTTCTCCTCCAGGTTGTCACCCTCGTATACCTGCATGTCGCTGTAGTATCCCTTCGAGTCGTAGTTCGGCGGGGGCACGTCCTCGTCGCGCCTCCGGTGCCAGCTCAGCTGTGACTTGACGTACGCTTCCGGCAGCTCCTCCTGGTTCCTCTCGTTCCACTCCCAGACGCGTGACTCTATCTCCGGCCACGCGTACCCTACCGTCCTGAAGAAGTTTATCAGGATGAAAAGCCCGCGCTTCCTTCCGTCCTCAAGACCCTCAAGTATGTTGTCGATGGTCGGGGGAAAGTACTCCTCCGGAATCGCATCCTCCGGCCTCTCGAAGTCTCTCTCCCTCCTCTTCTTCCTCTCGATCTTGCGCGCCTCCCTCTGCTGGTCGATGTGGTCCATCGCCTGTACAACGAGACTCGTGGCCTCATCCTCCTCGTAACTTTCGAGGAAACCGGTCTCGAAGTCGACCCGGTCCATCTCCGCATCCTCTTTCTCGAAGCCCTGTATCTCCGAGGGCTTTATGGGTAGTGATACAAGCCAGGTACCGTCGTGTAGGGAATAAGGCAGGCGGAAGAGGTGGCGCTGACCCCAGTTGTTCTCGATATCAGACACCTGGTAGGGGTCGCGGCCGTCCTCGACCTCCATCTCCTCACCATAGCCGTACTCTTCGACGCGGGAGACCATCTCCTCGCGGAGGTTTTCCCGGATATAGTCTATTATCCCACGGGGAAGCTCAGGGTACATACCGGCCATATCCTGGTCGTTAACGCGTGAAGGGAACGCCTCCGACCTTACACCGATGTGGAATCCACGGTTGCCGGAGAACTTGACCCCGATGTTCTCTATGCCGTGCTGTCTGAGCTCGTCTACCACCAGTTCTGCCGTATCTTTCGCCAGTTCGAAGCTGTAGTCGCAGTCGATGTCGATAACCAGATCCCAGCCCTCTCTCAGCCTGTCGAGGTCGTCGACCTGATCTATCAGCAGGGGGTTCCGCCACCGCTCCACCGAGGCGTGGAAAGCGACTGCGCCGTTCTCCACCAGCTGTAGAAAGTCGCCAGGAAAGTTTATGGCGTCTGGACGGCGTCCGTACCCCTGCGGATATGTGGGGGCGACCTCCCTGTACTCCGATGACTTCACCACGCGGTCAACTACCTCGTCCTGCTCGTAGTACTGCCTTATCTCCCAGTCTCGCGGTTCCTCCCCCATGCCGGTTTTTTGTCGGCGAAAAGCTAAAAGCCTTGACAGCGACTGCGACCGTCATTTAAAATTTTCTCGTTTTAACCGGTTCATGGGTTCTAGATTCGAGAAGTACCGTGCACTTGAGCCGGTCCTGAACGACGTATTCGATTTCGATATGATATTCTCGTGGCTGGATGACGACGAAGACCACTACCAGAACCC
>CAZAII010000047.1:0-6742 GCA_964485165.1 uncultured archaeon
TCGCGAGTTCGTACTCCCGTTTTTTCACAGAGTTGAGTTCCAGGCTGAGTTCCGGAAGTGTGGTGCCGACGGCGACAACCGTGGCTCCCATTGTTTCGAGCGGGATGCCGAGACTCCGGCCCAGACCGACAGCAGAACCCACGGTAAGGCGGGAACCCACCAGGAGTATCGCGATGCTTCCCAGGAGCTTCACACCGGTTCCCTTCAGGCCCGACCCTACGGTCTCCTGCTCCATCTTTTCCTCGGCCTCCTGCTCCTCTTCCCTGACTATCTTCTCTATTATATTGGTCCTGCTGAGGTAGTAGACGGAGAGACCGTAGGTGAGGAGCAGCATCACTCCGTGCCACCAGGCCAGGTGTTTCACGACTAGCACAGCCGAAGCTATTATCGTTATCACGGCGAGGATTTTCACAAGGGTCTTCTCCGCCTCCCTATCCACCTTCAGGGTTCCCGCGGCTACGGCCGAGGCCCCGAGAACCAGCGTCAGGTTTATGAGACTCGCACCTATCAGGTCGCCAGCAGAAAGCTCCGCGACCTTCTGGACCGAGGAGAGGACAGCAGTGGCGATCTCGGGAAGACCTGTTGAAACCGAGATTATCAGGAATCCTACCGTGAAGCTGGATATCCCGAGGATCTCAGCCAGTTCCACTGAATAACGCACACCACGGTCTCCCGCGAACCACAGCAGCGCCATCCCCGCAACCAGCAACACCGGATCTCCGAGTATAGCCATGCTACAACCTGTTTGAGTTAGCTAAAGATTCGGATAAAAATCATGGCGGAAAGAGGGAAACAATCGATTTAAGTTTTTACCTTCAAGTGGCAAAACATGCTTTCGGGGGAAGACCTTGAGGACTCCGTGGATATGTGGACGCTCGGAATGGGAAGAGGTCCGTACTTCGAGGAAGACCTTTTCGAGAGGGATTACGTGAAGAGGCTAGACGATTTAGAACTGCTACTGCTTGACGGGGAACACAGAGAAGACTTTTACGACAGCTGGTCGCGTGAAAACGGCGGCAAGCTCGGCAAGAGGCACGTCCTCTACACTATAGGTGGAGGGATGGGCGCCCTCGCGGCAACCCATGAACTGCTCAACGGAAACTGGAGTCTGGCGGATGCTGCCGCAGTCCCTGTGGAACTGGGCAGCGGGTACTTTCTCTGGGACACCGCCAAGAACATCGGTAAAGAGGCGTACGACCGGGTTCTCAACCCGAAGCAGGATCTCAGGACCATGGGACCGGACGGTCTCGACGATTACAGGCTGGTCGCGGTAGAACCCGGTTTCTACCAACAGGTAGAGCAGAACGGCGCCGAAGTCAGCTGGGACGAGGTAATGGCTCACTCGGTCGAGCCCTATCCCTGATCAGAGGCTTCCTCGAACATCTTCACCGCTTTCTCTCGACGCTCATCGTGTTCGATTATAGGCGCCGGGTAATCCTCCCCTATTATACATGAGGCCTCCTCCTGAACGTCATCCGGCATCTCGCAGGGGCGATGGATGTACTCGTCCGGCACGTCTTCAAGCTCAGGGACGTGTTCGCGTATGTACTCCCCCTCGGGATCGAACTTCTCCCCCTGCTTCCAAGGATTGAAAACCCTGAAGTAGGGTTGCGCGTCCGTGCCTATAGAGTAGGCCCACTGTATTCCACCCACCATCGCCGAGAGTTCGGCATCGACGAACATCCTCTTGAAGTAGTTGTGGAGGTCTTTCCAGTCGAGGAACAGGTCCTTGGCGGCGAAGCTCGCCACCACCATACGAAGACGGTTGTGCATCCAGCCCGTCTTCTTGAGCTGGCGCATACCGGCGTCGACGAACGGGTAGCCTGTTTCACCCTCTATGAACGCCCGCCAGTGTTCTTTCGCCTGTTCCCTGGACCGCCAGTCGATAGATCTGTACTTCTCCAGGAAAGGTTCGTTAACGGTTCTTGGAAAGTTCCAGAGCACCTGGAAGTAGAAATCCCGCCAGGCTAGCTCCTCCTGCCAGGTCCTCACGCCTTCCTCATCCTTCCCATGCGCCTTCGCCCTCTCTGCCTCCCAGAACACCTCCCTTACCGAAACAGTGCCGAACTTCAGGTGTGGTGAGAGCTTTGAAGTGGCGTCTTTAGCAGGGTAGTCGCGTTTCTCGGCGTAATCACCTATTTTTTCCCTGAATGCTCTCAGCCTCTCGAGCCCTTTCTCGCGGCCTCCGTCCCAGACCTCCATGTCGCCCTGCTCAAACCCGAGCCTCTCAGGCGAAGGTATCCTATCCGAGTCGAGACATGGCGTGGAGAAGTCCTCTGGTTGGCGTGGTCTCGGCTTCTGCCTGTCGAACCATTTCTTCGCGTAGTAGGAGTAAACCTTGTACGGCTCGGCCGCGTTGGTCAGGATCTCCTCCTTCTCGAACATCACAAGGTCCTTGAAGCTCTTTACAGGTATCTCCAGGGCAGCCGATACATTCGAATCCCGCTCGCGGGCATAGGGTGAGTAGTCCCGGTTGTGGTAGACCGAATCCGCATCCGCCTCTTCCACTATACTCTTTAGCTGTTCCACCGGACTGCCCTTCCTGACGACCAGATCTTCCATCTCCCTCTCCAGTTCGAGCAGTGAGTCGCGCCAGAACTTTACGCGGGGGTATCCGAGGGTCGTCCGCTCGAAGTAATCCTCGTCCACTACATAGAAGGGTACCACCTGATCGTGTCCCTTCGAAGCCTCGACTAGGGCACTGTTGTCATGCCTCCTCATCTCGCGCTTTATCCAGGCTATCGCTGTCACGTACCCGTCTTCTCATGCAAAGTTAATATCCTGACGGTACCAGTCCTCTAGTCCCTCGAGTTCTTCGGGCAGACGGAAGAACTCCGCGTCTGCCTGCTCGTTGGCGGTCATGATTTCGCCGAGAAGCCTCTCATGCATCTCCGCGCCGACGTCCCAGAGGCTGTCCGTCACGGGGCTGTTAGTTGCCTCCTCCTCGATATCGCCGTCGACCTCTGCCGCGTATACGCCGTATCCTTCCCCCGGTAGCGGGGGAACAGCGTCACTGTCCACCATCTCATCGACTATCTCGTACTCTCCACCGCTGAAGCTGTAGAAGTTCTCGACAGGTATCCACGCCGTGGCCTTCCACCCTTCCCCGTTACGCACGCTGTGGACAGCGGTGTTCTCCATCAGGTCTGTGTAGCTTGACACCTCTCCTCCCGCGGTTGTGCGAGCGTAGAACAGTTCCCGGATGTTTCCCGAGGGGTCGAAGTCGACGCTGGCAGCCATCCCTCCTCTTTCAAGGGTCTCGACTATGTCATGGGGTTCTCTCTCCATGTAGACTTATTGGCGCCTGAAATGATTTAATTCAGGCCGGTTTCAGAGCTTCTTCTTGATCTTCCGGAGAATCGACTTGAATATACGGAACTCGATGTAGACTGTTATTATCCTGCGTATCTTCCTGAAGGCGTACTTACGGACTTTCTTCTTGAGCTTCCGTTTCGCTCCTTTTACTCCCATGTATACAGATAGGGACTGAAAGCTTTAATGTTTCTGGAAGAATTCATCCAGCTCTGACTTCTGCTCCTCGGGCCCTATAAGAACTATCTCGTTGCCCTCCTCCAGACGGACGTTCATATCGCCCGCGAGAGTGTTCTGCTCCTGGAGCACCGCCACCACCTTGAACTTCGAGGGGAATCTCTTCATCTCCGTCATCTCGTTTACAGTCGCACCCGTGAGGTCGGAATCCTCGGAGATAGATGCCTTCAGAACCTCCCTGCTGTTCGAAAGGTTGGCAAGCTTCACCAGGTAGGGGTGTTCCACGGTCGATATGAACTCGGATATCAGCAGGTCCGTGTGGCCGATCGTCTCAGCCCCGATTATCTGGAAGGCCTCGTAGTACTCGTTGTCCTCGACGCGGGAAACCACCTTGGGAACACCGTACTTCTTCGCGAGCGAGCAGACCACCATGTTCTCGTTATCGTCCTTGCTGGTCGCGATCAGCACGTCGGCCTGGGTTATCCCCGCGTCCTCGAGAGCGGTGAGAGTGGAGGGCTCCTTGTTGATAACAGTCGCGCCAGAGGAGGAGTAAAGGCGTTCACACTTGTCCTTGTCCTCGTCTATCACGACCACGTCATGGCGGTCCTCCAGCGCATTTACCAGCCTCGTAGAGAGAGTGTTTATCCCCGCTATTACGACATACATGCCTAGGTCAGTGTTTGAACAGCTTGCTATTAAAAATTGCCAGTACCGGCAGCATCTCGAGTCGGCCCGCGATCATCACCGCTATCCAGACGAACTTGGTGAACGGCGTCAGCGAGATGATGCGGTCCATCGGCAGGAACACCGGGCCCATGTTGCCTGCCGCCGACACGGAACCCGAAAGCGCGGCCATGAAGCTTATATCCTCAACAAGTACGACGGGGATAGCTGATCCGAACGCAACCACCACCCATATGAAGAAGAGCACCGAGATAGTCCGCACGGTCGCGTTATCCATTATCTCGCCGTCTATCTTCACCTCGTTTATCGCAGTTTCAGGCAGGGAGTAGGCGCGTATCCTGGTCCTCACCATCTCCATCATTGTCTTCAGCCGGAACATCTTCCAGCCTCCAGAGGTCGAGCCCAGAGAGCCGCCGACGAACATCACGCCGATAAGCAGTATCTGGAGCGGGATGCCGAAAGCCAGGATATCCGTGTTGCCGTAACCCGTGGATGAAAGGAACGCGGCCGAGGTAAACAGGGATTCAAGCACGACCTCGCCGCCGGATAGACCCCGAGACAGCATGCTTGCCCCTATTACCGCCGCTATCAGCAGGAAGGAGGTGGTGTAGAGCCTGAACTCCGAGTTGCGCCGGAAGGATGAGAAGTCGGCCTGGAGGGCCTTGTAGAGCAGGACGAAGTTCACGCCGCCTATGAACATGAAAAGCACGGTAGCGGACTCTATCGCCACCGAGTTGAAACCTCCTATGCTCGTCCCCATGGTGGAGAAGCCTCCCGTCGATATCGCGGAGAAGGCGTGGAGCATCGCATCGAAGGACGGCATGCCGAGGAGGATGTAGGTTGCGGTTATTATAACCGTGAGGAAGCCGTATACCTTCCAGAGCGCGATTATCGACTTCGTCAGCGAGGGCCTTATCGATCCGGAATCAGTCTTGTGGGCTTCAGCCGAGAAGAGACGACGCGAGGCACCGCCCGATTCACGGATGACCGCGATGAAGAAGGTCAGGATGCCGAGACCTCCTATCCACTGCATGAAGGACCGCCAGAAAAGTATCGAGAGAGGTAGCGACTCTGGCTCTGCGACCACGGATATACCGGTGGTGGTCAGGCCTGCGGCCGATTCGAACAAGGCGTTGACGAAACTCAGGTAGGGCAGGAGCGGTATAGCGCCGAAGGCAATGGCGAGTACCCATCCCAGGACGGTCGCGAGCATGGCCTCGCTGACGGTTGGCGACTCCGGTTTCCCGAGGAACCTCATCCCCCTGGCCGCGATGAGGGAGAGGGCAGCGGAGAGCGCGAACCCCATGCCGATGGTCCATGGCTCCGAGTAGTAGAGCACGACGAGGAGCGGCACCAGCAGTACTGCGCCGAAAACCTGCAGGAAACTACCCAGGAACCCCATTACCACGGTGGTGCGCATGTACTGGAAATCGGTTCTCCGGAATAAAAAGCTCCCCTAAGAGCTTTGATTAAAAAGATTTCCTGTCCAAGACTGAGATGCTCGGGACCGCATAGGAACTGAGCGAGGTGACAATAATGCAGGTAACAGTTGGAACACAGAGTGGTGAGACACACCAGCTCGAGATTGACGATCCGGGTTCTCTTGTAGGTAAAAAGGTTGGAGAAGAGTTCGAAGGCGGGTTCATAGGCCTCGACGGTTACACGCTTGAGATCACGGGCGGTAGCGACAGCGACGGCTTCCCCATGAGAGAATCAATAGACGGGACAGGCCGAAGGAAAGTACTCCTAGAGAGAGGCGCCGGCATAAGGGAAAATGAGGGCGGCGTCAGGAGGAAGAAGTCCGTCAGGGGCAACACCGTTTCAGAAGATATCCAGCAGTTGAACACCCAGGTCGTCGAACAGGGTTCCAAATCCGTCGAAGAGCTGCTTTCCAGTGAGGCAGAGGGCGAAGAAGGGTAAGATGAGTACCAGCAGGGATCCCTGGAGCCGCCAGCTTCACAGGAAGTACAAAGGACTGAGAAAGCAGCTTGAATCCCTGGAAAGCTACTGCACTGCACTTGAATACCTTGAAACTCTCAGGGATTTCGACTACGTAGAGGGAGAGGTAGTCGAATACGAAGGTGAGGAAGAAATAATCGAAGACAGGCTTACCTTCCTGCCCGGCAAAAAATACAGGCTCTCGCGGCAGAGCAGACCGATACCTGAAGAGGAACTATCGATATGACAGAAGAGATACCTGAGGTAAACATCGGCCTCGTAGGCCACGTAGACCACGGGAAGACCACGCTGACTCAAGCGCTTTCAGGCAAGTGGACCGACGAGCACTCGGAAGAGCTGAAGAAGGGTATAACTATCAGGATAGGCTACGCGGATGTCACTTACTACAGGGACAGCGATGGTAGGCTGAACGTTGATGAAGACGGCGATATGGAGCGGACTGTTTCGCTCGTCGACGCACCAGGCCACGAAACCCTGATGGCGAACGTTCTCTCTGGGGCGGCAATCATGGACGGCGCAGTACTTATAATCGCCGCGGACGAGGAATGCCCGCAGCCACAGACCCGGGAGCATCTCGCCGCGCTCGATATAACGGGTATAGACAACATAG
>CAZAII010000048.1:0-6460 GCA_964485165.1 uncultured archaeon
GAAGAGGAGTCGAAGGACTAGCTTTTTGACAACTTTTAACTCAGGGTTCTCAACTATAACCCATGGAGATAGACTTCTCGAAACCCGAAGAGGCTGGAGAAAAGCTCGACAGGGCCCTGGAATCAGGGAGAGCTGTGGAACCGATTTTCAGTCAGGAAGGGATACTAGAAGAGCTGACTAACGCGGTCAGGCTGCTTCTGGACCGGTCGAACTGGGTTAAGCATGTCGGGATAGTGAACAGGCACGCGGAGAAACAGCAGTTCCTGGATTCCTATGAGAACGGGAACGGTTACGAGCCCGATTTTCGTTTCCAGGAGCCAGAACACGACCCCGAACTCCTGCTCGATATAATCGGATCTGCAGAAGAAGGCTGCGGCAGGATAGACGGCTCCACGCTGGAAAGATACGGTGCGGAGGTGCTGACAGCCGGGGATTTCCAGTCCCTCTTCAGGGACACTCTCCGAGAGCTGTCGCTCTACGTAAAGATAGCACGCGACATAGAAGACCGGGAGAGGTGGAGGCAGCACTGCCTTGAGGCCTGGCCACTGGACGAGGATCTAGTGGCAAGGTCCGAGGAGAGGCTGGAGCGAGGTTTCGATACAGGCAAAGAAGAGAAATCACTCCACGCCGGAGACCTGAAAAAGATGTGGGAGCAGGAGCTGGAACGTATCGACGTTGAATGGAACGTCGAGGTGAGGGAAACCGCTGGTTGCTTCAACATCCCCGAGGACCGCACCGTTGTTGTCGCGAGGGGAGACGGAGAGGAGAGAACATACTCGGAGGAAGAGGCTCGGATCCTGACGATGCACGAACTATTCCACGTCGCGAGGTCTTACAACGGTTTAAAGGTAGGAGAGGAAAGCGGACTCCCCCCGTTCCTCGGGCTCCACACACCCTTCTATGATATGACGGAGGAGGGAGGCGCGATATACAGGGAGTTCGCCACCGGGGTCATAACTCCCGGACAGGAAAAAGACTACCACCTCAGGGCGGTCGCGGCTCACTGCATCTACCTCGACATGGGGTTCGTTGAATCAGTGGATAAACTTGTAGAACTCGGTGCGACGCCCAGAAGGGCCTTCGAACTGCTGGCAAGGAACAGGGAGGTCCTCCGCCACCACATATACATCGGTGGCTACCTCAGGGACTGGAAGGACCGCAGCAAGACCTGGCCTCTCCTGCTGGGGAAGGTAAACAGGGAGTACGCAGATATGCTGAGGAAAGAAGTAGAAGCAGGCGGAATGCTCGAGCGACCTCCTGTCACCCCGGAAGACCTGTTCGACTACCGGTTCTGAACCATATCTCTGGCACGGCTGGCCTCCTCCGCCATCATACCAGCCACGCGGGAACTCTCGCCCCGCTCCAGCGCCAGGGCCAGCCGCTTCCCACGATGGTAGAGCTCGGCGTCAAAATCCTCCACATCCAGCTCCCTTCCACCCGCCCTCAGCTTTCCACCTTCGACAGTTCCAGTTTCATCCACCTGCGCGGCGAAGTCCTTTTGATAATCCATCTTTTCGAAGAGCGAATGCAGGTACTTCGGGTAACGGAGCTCGTAAACCCCGCGGCTGTAGACGCTGAAAGGCACTTTACCGTAGACGGAAAGAAGATCTGAGAACCTTTCAAGGTTGCCCGGGTCAGAGGCCTGGTAGACGGGGACGCCCTCCCTGTTGACGCTCACTGACTCAGACACACGGGTCAGCAGCTCATCGCTCTCCCGCAAAGGGAAACGCGGGTCTTCGATAGCACGGCTCCTGCCCGCACCCTTCACAGCGACCACGTTCTGCGAGGCGTTCGACCCCATCACCTTCCTGACGAGCGATACCGGCAGGAATACCTCCTTGCTCTTCCAGTTGTAGAGGTCGGTGGCGGAATAGTCGAAGACGTCGGAAAACTGCTTCACACCACCGAATTCGTCGATCATCTTCCAGAGTTCACGCTCTCCTTCCGGCTCAAGCCTGACCCGGATGTCGGAGGGTAGTTCCGAGAACTCCATCTCTGTAACCAGCTATGTAGTAGAGGCTTATAAGGGTTCGGTGCGGATATCTCTGCCAAGGTGAACAAACCATGGAACTTGTATACGCTGCACTGACTCTCCACGAGTCAGGAAAGGAAGTCAACGAGGACAACCTTGAAGCGATAGTTGATGCTGCCGACCTGGATGTCGATGATGCCGAGATCAAGGCACTCGTAGCCGCTCTCGAAGACGTTGACATCGGGGAAGCGATGGAGACCGCAGTCGCGACAGGCGGAGGCGCACCCGCACCAGCAGATACCGGAGGCGAAGATGATGCCGAAGCTGAAGAAGAGGCTGACGAAGAAGAGGAAGCAGAAGACGAAGACGAGTCCTCAGAAGACGAGGCAGCAGAAGGTCTCGGATCGCTGTTCTAGACCTCTCGACAGCCTCCATTCTATTTCTATTTTATTTATGGCCGCCGCAGGGGCGTTAAATCTATTAACTTAACTCTCTAACTCACCTATATGCCATTAGATGTCGGTGAAGCGCTGAGAACGGGTTTCAACAGGACCCTGAAACGGAACGGTTTCACGCTGGCGGCCGCCTATTTCCTCGTAGGCATGGCCAACACGGCGCTGGCCAACACCTTCGTGCTCGGGCTTTCAAGAAACTACGGCCTGACCATGACAGGCTCGCCAGGATTCACCCTGCCCGTTTCCCTCGGCGCGGCAAGCGTACTCTGGCTGGTCACCTGGATCTTCTCGTTCATAGTCGGTATAGCCGCTATAAGGACTTTCGTCAGTTCCGAGACACGGAAGGTCCCGAAGGAGTTCTACACCCGCAACATGGGGATGGCGGTGCTGAACCTTTTGCTGGGTTCCATCGTCTTCGGCCTGATCGTCGGAGCAGGATTCCTGTTCTTCGTTATACCAGGGATATTCCTGATGGTAAGCCTGATCTTCTGGAACATATACGTCATAGTGGAGGACCAGAACTTCATTGAGGGCCTGAAGAACAGCTGGAACCTGACCAAGGGCAACAGACTCGATGTCTTCCTGCTCGGACTCGCGGTTATCGTGGTCTCCCTTGTAGTGAGCTTCGTATTCGGCTTACCGAAGACCATGGGGATCAACTCCATTGGAGCGGTTATCATGCAACTGGGATCGGCTGCCGTATCTGTATTCGCCACCGCCACACTGGCCGCGGCTTACAACCAGCTCACAGAGTAACATATACCCCTCTTTCTTTTTCCCCTTCAACCCGGTCGAGATAAAAGAGTAAATGCGAAGCCTTAACCCATGCCGGGCCTCGACCAACTCAAAGAAGAGATAAGGCAAGAGGCGTCCTCGAACCCTGACAGGTTCTTCGCCACAGACGTCCTGAGGGAGAAGGGTTTCTCGCGCGGGAAGTGCGAGAACTGCGGGATGCATTTCTGGTCGAGCGATGGAGAACGAGAGGTCTGCGGCGAGCCGGAATGCAGCGGCGGATACAGCTTCATCAACGATTCTCCTACGGAAAAAGAATACTCTTACACAGAGGCCTGGGAGATGTTCCGGGACTTCATGTCCGGAAGAGGATACACACCGGTAGATCGCTATCCGGTCGTCGCCCGCTGGAGGAACGATGTCGAGTTCGTCGGGGGAAGCATCTACAACTTCCAGCCCTACGTCGTCTCCGGCGAGGCTGAGCCACCGGCCGAAGAACTCGTGATCCCACAGCCCTCGCTCCGGTTCAACGATATCGACAACGTCGGCATCACTGGACGTCACTACGTGCTCCACGACCACATAGGCCAGACCTGCTTCAAGCGTGAGGACTACGATCAGGACCGCTACTTCCGCGACATGTTCGAGTTCGCGGTCCAGGAACTCGGCATCCCCGAGGAAGAGCTGATACTCCACGAAGACGCCTGGGGAGGAGGAGGCAACCTGGGAGCCTGCATGGAGTTCTTCGTCGGCGGGCTCGAGCTCTGGAACCAGGTCTACATGTTCTACCGTGTAACGGGCGAGGGATACGAGGAGCTCGACCTCAAGGTGCTCGACATGGGGATGGGCCACGAGCGCATAACCTGGATATCACACGGCACGGAAACGAGCTACGAATGCGTGATGCCCGAAGTCATAAAGAAGATGGAGGAGAGAACGGGCGTCGAAATCGATAAAGCAGTCTGGCAGGACTTCCTGCCCTACTCAGGCTACCTCAACGTCGACGAGGTGGAGGATATCGATGCGAAGTGGGAGGAGATAGCGGAAGATATGGGGATAGATGTCGACCGCCTGAAAGACGAGATAAAGCCGGTCGCGGCGCTTTACTCGGTTGCCGAGCATACAAGGGCTTTACTCTTCGCGCTCGCGGACGGGAAGCTACCCTCCAACACCGGCGGGGGACACAACCTCCGCGTGATATACCGTCGGGCGAGAGACTTCATCGAGAAGTACGGCTGGGACATCGACCTGGGCGAGGTCGCGGAATGGCACGCCCGGGAGCTCAACGACATCTTCCCCGAGCTGATTGGCTCGATAGACGAGGTGAAGCAGATACTCCAGGTCGAGGAGAAAAAATACGAGAGGGCAAGGCAGAACGCGAGGGAAAAACTCGAGGGACTCCACCGCGAGCCGACCGTAGATGAGATGATAGAACTCTACGAATCCCACGGCGTCTCACCCGAGATGATGGAGGAGCACGGCATCGACGTCCCCGAGGACTTCTACGCCCGCGTCACCTCGGAGGAGGACGTGGAAACGGAACAGGAGGAACGGTTCGACCTGGAGGGTGTGAATGATACCGAGCTACTGTACTACCAGGACGAGAAGCAGGCGGAATGCGACGCGGAAGTAGTCGCGGTGCGAAGGAAATGGGTCGCACTGGACCGGACCGTCTTCTACCCGGAGGGCGGAGGACAGGAACCCGACCACGGATACATAGATGATTACAGGGTGAGCGATGTCCAGAAGCAGGACGGCGTCGTACTCCACCGGATGGAAGAACACGACCTGGAAAAGGGCGACGAGGTGGAGGCACGTATAGAGTGGGGCCGGCGGCTTCAACTCATGCAGCACCACTCGGCGACCCACATGGTGAACGGCGCCGCAAGAGAAGTTCTCGGCAACCACATCTGGCAGGCGGGCGCCCACAAGACGGTCGAGAAGGGAAGACTGGACATAACCCACTACGAGAAGCTGGACCGGGAAAAACTTGATGAGATAGAGCAGCGCGTAAACCAGATGATAGAGGACGACCACGAGATCACAAAAGAGGTTATGTCGAAGGCCGCCGCCGAGGAGGAATACGGCTTCCGTATCTACCAGGGAGGCGCGGTGCCCGGGAACGAGGTCCGGATAGTGAAGATAGGTGAAATCGATGCGGAGGCGTGTGGAGGAACACACCTGTCAAGGACGCGGCGGGCCGGAGAGTTCCTGATAACCGGCTCGAAAAAGATCCAGGACGGCGTGATACGGCTGGAGTACCGGGCGGGTGAAGCCGCGGAACAGCACCTCTCCCGCATAAGGAACCGGCTCCAGGGGATTGCAGAAGAACTGGACGTGATGGTGCCCGACGAGGACCTGAGGGAGCTGCAACAGGAACTGTGCGACGCGCTTTCAGTCGACCCTGAGCACCTGGAGGATACAGTGGAGCGGTTCAGGGAGGAGAACAGCCAGCTCCAGCACCATGTGAAGAAGCTGGCAGACTACCTGGACGAGGACATCGAACTGGAGGTGGCGACAGGCGACACCCTGGACTCGCGTGTCAAGTCGCTTTTCTCGGCGTGGAAAGAGAACGAGAAGACCCTGGAGTCGCTGGAGACCGGTATAAAGGACGCGGTACGTCCAAAGATAGAGGACCGGGTCGTCGAAGAAGAGGTGCCGACCAGTAACGTCGGCCTACTGATACAGGTCGCCCGGGAACTCGCAAAAGACCACCGCGCATCCGTGACTCTGATAGGCGAGGAAGGCGCGGTCTCGGCCTCTTACCACGAGGACCACGATGCGGACGAGAACCTGGGGAAGTACTCTGATAACGTCGAGGGCGACGAGAACTTCGCGAAGGCTTTCGACATCTAGCCTATCCTGACCGAATCCTTGAACTCCGTGCAGCCGGTCTGCCGGAAGACCACGCGGTCTCCCTTCGCATCCACCGATATCTCTCCCTCGCCAGACATCACTTTACTGCTGGAATCCACCAGGCTGCCGTCCTCAAAGACCTCCAGGACGACCTCTGCCTCTCCACGCGACACCGTTACCTGCGCGGTAGTCGTAGTTCCCCTGGTCGAGACGGCGTTTATCCTTGTGCCGACACTGCACTCTCCTTTTGAAGCCGCTCCACCCGGACTGCTGTCAGCGGATTTATCCTCGCCTCCCACAGAGGGAAGCTGGACAGCGGGAACGGAGAGTGAGGAAACGGATAGCATACCAGAACTGAAGCCATAGACCCCGCCGCCAACCACCAAGAGAGCGACCAGGGCGATAGCAACCCGCTTCAAGGGCACTGAAGGAGCGCTTACCGAGG
>CAZAII010000049.1:0-6004 GCA_964485165.1 uncultured archaeon
TCGGAAGCGAAGACCAGTCCTGTAAACGCGGCTACCGACTTCCATCCCAGGCAGTCCTGGCTGATCAGGTAGACCGCGTCTCTGGTGAAGATCTTCACACCCCAGACAGTGTTTTCCAGGCCTGTGGCCTGGAGGAGAACGGATACGATCTGGGCGAGCCCTGCCTGAAGGAACGATGTGTCTGGGTAGGCCCAGAGAATCAGCTGGAAAAAGACTCCTGCGACCAGCAGTTTCCCCAGGAAAAATGAGGTCTTGTAGAGCTTCTGCTGTCGTTCATCGAGTTCTCCCGGTTTGAAGTCGGGGATCTTCATACCGGGTTTTTAGTTTCAGGGCTTCAAATTTCTGTGCTTCAGGTGTCGGCCCTCTGGAAACCCTCTCTGGAGA
The DNA here is from genome assembly GCA_964485165.1 of uncultured archaeon. Taxonomy (GTDB): domain Archaea; phylum Nanohalarchaeota; class Nanosalinia; order Nanosalinales; family Nanosalinaceae; genus CAZVPZ01. The sequence continues at coordinate 385 of CAZAII010000049.1, forward strand.
AGTATTCCCGGGCGACCTCCAGCCTGCCCTCTTCGCGTTCCCGGCTGTAGCTGTCTATCTTATCTATCTGCCGCTTCAGGTTGTTGAAAGCATATATAGCGGAAGCGACCGCGTCGCTCTCGTGGGAGTTGTCGCCCTTTCCCAGCTCTTTCTTCCTCTCAGCGTCGAGGTCCTCCTCGGGCTGGAAACGTGTTGCTCCCAGCGAACTCGCTATCTTTTCCACTGTCGACGGCATCTTCTCCCGGTCGGTCGCAACCACTACAGGAGTCCCGACCTCTATCAGCTGCCTGATAATATCCTCTGGAGGGAACTCCTTCTCGCTTTTGAGCAGCTTCAGCTCTCCGTCGAGGTTGACTGCGGCGACGGCTGAGGTGCTCCCCGGGTCGATACCGACTATCAGCGCCTCACCTGCCATACTCGGCCTCCAGCAGCTCTCTTATGTTCCTGGCGGTTTTGTCGCCAATCCCTCTCACCTTCTTCAGCTCGGTCTCTGAGGCTTTGAAAACCGCGCTGACGCTCCCGAACTCTTCGAGCAGCCTCTTCGCTATCTTGGTATTCACGTCGGGGATGCCCGCGACGATGAACTCCTGTAGATCCGGAGTGCTCTTCACGCCTTTAGTTCCTCTTATCGCGACCGTTCGGTCCTTCTCCTCCTGTTCTCTCTCGGCGAGCGCCTTCAGGAGTTCTGCCGTACCACGCTCGTCCTCGCTCCAGAGCACAGGGATGCCGTAGTCCAGCGTTATGGCGGCGAGCGCCCCCCTTATGGCGTTAGGGTGGACGTCGCGGTGGGAGTAGAGGTCCTGCCCCTCGATTATCATCACAGGGTTATCGAACTGTGTCAGCTCCTCCAGCTGTGGGAACAGCCGCTGGTCGATCATCGAGTCGACGAAATCTGCCGCCTCTTTCCGCTCGACTGCGGTGCGGTCGGATACAAGGAAGTCGCCCACCTCCAGCCGACTCTTCCTGACTGTGAGATTTAGCCGGGAGAGTTCCTTCGCGACGGAGTTCTCACGGTCGTCGGCATGTATCACCACGCCAGTTTCCCCGTCTTTGAAGCTGTCCAGTGTCTCCTGCTTCCCGATTTCCCGGGATTCTTCCTTCAGCTCTTCGAGCACCTCGTTCATCCTGTTCTTCTTGTGATGTGAGCTCCAGTAGGAGCCCTCGTCCCTTGTGTTCTCTGCCATCAGCACGAAGACCTTGCCGGCTTCCTGCCTCCCTGTCCTTCCAGCCCGCTGTATATCCCTGATGGCGGACGCCACTGGTTCGTAGAACACCACGTAGTCGACCGCCGGGATGTCAAGGCCCTCCTCTCCGATGCTGGTCGACACAAGGACGTTGTACTTGCCCTGCTCGAACGCCTCCAGCACCTTCTTCTGCTTGGTCTGGTTCATCCCCTCGTCTCCCTGCTGTCCGATGAACTTGACCGCGTCGAAGCCCGAGACGTTCAGCTCCTCGGCGATACTGTCCGCCGAGGCACGGTACTCGGTGAAGACTATCGCTTTCTCATCCTCTTCCAGGTCGAGTATTTCCCTGAGACGGTCCATCTTTGGGTGCTCCTCTCCCTGCTTCCTGAGGTACTCCACCATGGCCTTGCCCCGGTGGAAATCGTCGTCATTCAGGACTCTCTTCGCCGCCTTCGAGTCGTCCCGCTCCAGTCCCTCGAGGTAGTCGTAGCACTGTGAGACGCCCTGGGTCTCCAGCAGCTCGATGGCCTGTGATACCTTGAGCGCGGCCGCGACCAGTGAGATGCCCTGGTAGAGTTCGGGGTCGTCGCTCTTCGAGAGCTTCGAGTTGATCTTACCGCGGAGTTTTAGCAGGTCGGCCTTGTGGACGTTGGAGGTGGAGGAGAGCTGTCCAAGCTTCTTCAGCTGTTCCAGCTGTTTCCTGTAGGACTTCTGGAAGTTCTTCTTTGCATCCCGGAACCGGTTGTCGAGAGAGACGTTGATCCAGTTGACCTCTTTCTTCTCTATGTACGGCTCGACATCGGGGTCGTCCTCAGTCCTCACTTCGAACCGCTCAAGGTCGAGGTTGTCCGCTACCTCCATTATCTTCTGCTTGTCTCCGCCCGGTGAAGCGGTGAGCGCGAGTTTCTGGCACCGCATCTTCTCGCTTATGAAGACGTAACTGTATTCTCCCGTAGCGCGATGCGCCTCGTCGAATATAACCAGCGAGAACTCTTCCTCCGGCACCTCTCCAGCTATCAGGTCGTTCTCCACCACCTGCGGTGTCCCGAAGAAGACGCGTTTCTCCCTCCAGAGCTCGTACCGCTCTTCCGGGGAGGTGCTCCCGGTCATCACCACCATGTCGTCTTCCTCTATTTCTAGCAGTTCCTGGAAGGTGTCCATGTGCTGTTCGACTAGCGGCCTCGTAGGCGCGAGGAACATCACCTTGCCCTCGTCCAGCTTCCTGGAGGCGACCATCGCCGCGATTACGGTCTTGCCGAGTCCGGTGGGGAGGACCACTAGAGTGTTGGAATCAGCGGCGGAGGCGGCTATGACCTCCTGATACGTCCGGGACTCCAGGTTTTCGGTCCTCAGTAACTGGCTCACGTCAGGTAATTGTCAAGGAATTTTGATAAACACAACGCTAAACGTCGAAGCTGTCGGCGACCTCGTCCGGTGCGGGAGTTTCGAGACCCCTTATCAGGTGGAAGAAGAGTATCGAGCCGATTATGAAGCCTACCGCGGCCTTGATGGTGGACTCGTCTGCAGGGATACCTGTCTTGACTATCACTATGGTGACGTACGCAAGCGGGTAGATTACATCCGCGCTTGACGCCCTGAAGGCTACTGCCTCCGACCATTTGTGGAAGAAGTCCATGTAGCCGACTAGTATTCCCATGCCGAGGATGAAGTAGCTGACGTAGAGTTCTATCGTGCTGTCGATTGCTTCTGTTAGCAGGAGGTTGAGCCCGGTCGAGACCCATATTATGGAGTTGCCGACGGAGGTGTTCCATCCCAGGACCTCGGTCTTGTGCTTCCCGAAGTAGAGTTCGATGATGAAGGCGCCGAGCATTATGGGGAGCAGGGAGGGAAGGAGCTCCGGGTTCGATACCGGTGCCAGTACGAAGTCGATTATTCTTTCCGTAAAAGTAGCCTGGTCGACTATGGGCATCTCTCCACCTCTAGTCGTTGAAGGCGTCGGGAGTGCCTCCTGCGTGCCATGATTTTCGCGGCCTCATCTGGACAGGGTAGATCCGCTCGGAGTTGTCGTCGAGCAGGAGGCCCACACCTTTCTGGTCGGGGAGGGCGTCGATGTAGTGCTGGATGTCGTGCCGCATGTAGGTATGCATAATGTTGCCAAGGGCCTCGATGTCCTGGCGCGAGGTCAGGCGGTGTGAAAGTATGATGTCGCACTGTGATAGTGCGTCAGGGTTAAGCTTCGCGGGCTGCTGTGTGGCGAGCACCAGAGAGACACCTGGCTCACGGCCTATCTTCACCCATCTCATCAGTGGATGGGATGCGGCGGTCTGTCCCTCCGCTGGTAGAAACTCGTGGGCTTCGTCTATCAGCATCCATACGATGGGCATCTCGTTTTCTGCGAGTCCCTCCATCTCGTCTATCTCCTCTATCCTTCTAGCTGTCATGCGTTGGCGTAAGATCCGCTTTCCAAGCAGTCCTACTACGAGCGCTCTAACCGACCATCCGGAGCCCATCTCCCCGAAGACCGACACGTCGAGTATGGAGAGTTCGCCCCTCTTCGTGAACTTTTCGAGCGAGGACTCCTCGCCGAAGATTCCCCAGTCCTTGGCGCTCATGAACCGGTTCTTCAGGCGGTTCTTCACGTTATCCGGAAAATCGAACTGTTCTATCACCTGGAGTATGGCGTCGATACCGTATCCATCCCCGTATTCATCTGTCAGCTCGGAGATGACGCGTTCCAGCAGTATCCCGGCTTCCGAGTTCCTGTCGAGGTTGAAGGACATCGACCATTCCGCGGAGGTCAGTTCACCGGCGTTGAGAGTGAATGTGTCGTCGTACGGCATGTCACGCTCCTCGAAATCCTGGACCTTTCCCTCGGGTATGTATACCTTTGCTTCGAAGGTGTCAGGGTTCAGGTCCCACCTCTCAAGCAGGCCGGCGGCACGTTCATTCGGTCGTTTCATGGACCAGTAGATCCCCATGGGGTCCACGATTATGGTTGAGAGGTTCTCGCCTATATCCGCGGCCTGGAGTTCCTCGGCTATTATACCCATGGAGTACGATTTACCTGTACCTCTCTTCCCGAATATCCCCATGACGTGAGGCCTCGCGAGGTCGAAGTGGATGGGATTGGCCTTGTGGGCTTCCTCGTTCTCACCTACAAGATGTTTCCCGATGACGCCTGTTCCTTTCAGCCCGTGTTCCTCGAAATCTTTCTCGTCCCTGCCGACATTGATCTTGGGCATAACAAGGGATTCTGGTCTCCTGAATATAAAATCAAAGCTCCATGTTGGTGCATATCTCTGCGACGGAGTACCGCTCGGAGTCCCTGAGTATCTCCGGGTGTTGACGTATATCGTCGAGTTGGATGCCTGCCTCACCGCTCTCGTATCGCTCCTGCACCACGCTCCACGGAACGACGTATGCCTCTCTTGGTCTTCCCCTGCCACGCTTCAGCTCGACCGCGAGGAATCCTTTACGGCCGGACCGCTCCAAGAAGTCGGTGATGCGTTCGACCTGATGTCCTTTATCGCTCTCTGAGAAGTGCTGTGAGAAATAGAGCTTGTTGGTGCTGGATGTCTTGACCGACTTGTTCTCGATGGCGAGGTAGAACATGTCGTGCTCCGAGTCGACGAGGACGTCACAGAGCTGGGAGGAGAACCGGTGCTGTTTCTTCCTGTGCGCTATCCCGCTTATACCCTCCTGTTCGAAGAAGTCGTTGAAAGCGTTCACCAGTTCCCGCTCGAAGTCAGTCATCGTAAAGAGATTATCCGTCAAGGTATAAAGACGTTTTTAGTTTACTCCGTCTTCCAGCATCTTGGCCACTTCCCTCCTGTGGGCTGCGCCGACGAACGCGACTATATCCGCGTCCGGATTGTCTCTCTGGAGCTGTTTCAGGGCCTCGGCCATGTACCAGTTCCTATCTTCCACGAGGACCTGGTACATCTCTGGGAACTTGAACCTCATCTCCTGCAGCAGTTCATCTATGAAGTCTTCTTCAGGGATACTGTGGATGTCGAAGCCCTCGAAGGGAAGTAATGCCCCAACCAGGAGATGTGCGGCAGCCTTTACCTTCTCCTTCCTGCTGATCTGCCTGAGGTTCTGTATAGTAACCGAGATATCCTGGTCGATGAGGCCTATGTCCCGGCCCTCGTTGATGGCGACCTGGTATGCGTACAGCATCTCCTCGCCCGGCATAACACCGGTCTTCGAGCCTATAGACTCCTGGAAGAAACGCATCAGCCTGAGGAAGAGAGGTCCCTGATCCTGCCTTTCATCCCTCAGAAGGGCGTTCAGTCGAGCGTAGTCGAGCTCAAGGGCGATTATATCAGGATCGTGTTCCCGGACCTTTTCCTCTATCAGCTCGAGGCTGTCCTCTGAGACGTGGGAGGTGCCGTAGACGTTTATCAAAGCGCTGTCACTGGAGAACTGTTGACACGCAAAAGTTGTAAATCAATCGCCCGTCCGGTTTAAGCCTG
>CAZAII010000050.1:0-5994 GCA_964485165.1 uncultured archaeon
CCTGTATTCCATGAGAGGATTGCCCTGCAAAATCTTTTATACGTTCCCGGGATCCTCGGTTCGAGAGGGTGTAAACAGAAGAGGCGATATCGAAGGCCTTCTCAAGGAATTCGAATCCTGAGTCGGAGTGGACGGAGAACGGCGGGTTCATCAGGACGGTATCGTAGTCTCCTGCGAAATCCGCTATATCGGACTCAACGAACTCGATCTTTCCTTTCACGTCCAGCTCCTCCGCGTTGTCACGGGCGATCTCCAGCGCATCACCGTCCTTCTCGACCGCGGTGACCTCTGCGCCCATCATAGCGGTGCCTATAGCGAGGATGCCTGTTCCAGCACCGAGGTCTGCCACGCTTCCCTCCATGTCGCCTTTCATGTAGGCCATATAGACCATGTCGGCCGCTAGTGGTGCAGGCGTCATGTACTGCTCGAGGGATATCCTCGGATTGCTGAAACCCTCCAATTCTGAAAGTTTGCGGGCCAGTCCGGCCTTTTTCATCACAACCGTCTTCCGGGGTTAAGGATTTAAGAATTTGGTTAAAGTTGGAAGGGCATGCCCAGCGAAAACTACGAGAACATGAGCAGGGAGGAACTGGTAGAAAAGCTGAAAGCGCAGGAGAGCGACAATGTAGTTTTCTTCGAGCCACAGCGCGAAATCATAATATCTAACCCCTCCGAGGAGACTGTTAACGAGATGTCGGAGATAGCACACCTCGATACCTCGAGCGGCGATCACTACAAGTTCCAGGTCCGGGAGATGGATATCTGGAACTCCGACCTCTCGCTTGAAGAGCTGAGGGAGAAGTACACCAGGATCCTGGGCTCTTATCCCCATTTCATGGAGTGGGTAGAGAGGACCTTCAACCGCCAGGAAGTGTTCTCCATAGAGCACGAGGGGACTTACCATGCGCTCGTGTCCACCAGCGAGGAGAGGATGGAGTGGGCCCGGAGCCTCGACAAGGTGCGGGATAACCTGGTAGTTGACCTCTCCGATACCAAGTCCCGTATAGCGATGGGCTCGAAATCAAGGGCCGAGATAAAGGAGGCGCTTCTAAAGAAGGGCTACCCTGTGGAGGATAACTCCAAGTTCCGGGAGGTGGAGGAGAAGATAGGAGCGGACCTGAAGGTCGAGCTCAGGGACTACCAGGAGGAGTACGTCGCTAACGCCTATGAGAAGAAGGCCGCGGTGCTCGCGAATCCTGCGGGAAGCGGAAAGACTGTTACCTCTATAGGACTTATGTGCAGGGTCGACGCCCCCACGCTGATACTGGTACCGCAGCGCTCTCTCGTGGGCCAATGGAAGCGAGAGATACTTGACAAGACCACGTTGACCGAGGACCAGATAGGAGAGTACCACGGCGATGAGAAGGAGATGAATGACGTTACCATCGCGACCTACCACATCGCGGGTGAGAAAACCTCGCTGTTCAGGAAGGACTGGGGGCTGATAATATTCGACGAGGTCCACCACATCCCCAGCAAGCTGTTCAGGCGAACCGCCTCGCTACAGTCGACGCGCCGGATAGGGCTCTCTGCGTCACCCGTAAGAGAGGATTCGAAGGAGCGGGAGATATTCGCACTGATAGGCCCCGAGATAGGCGGCGACTGGGCACGTTTCTTTTCGGCGGACTACGTGCTGAAGCCGGATGTTAAGATAATGTTCTCGGAGTGGGCGAGCGACGAGTACCGCCACAAGTATCACGAGGCCTCAGGTATCAAGAAGGCTATCATCGCGTCGAAGAACCCCGCGAAGAAGGAACGTTTGCGGAACCTGATTGAGGAGCACGAGGACAAGAAGAAGATTATCTTCTGCGACTGGATAGACCAGGGCGAGGAGATATCCCGGGAACTCGACGTTCCGTTTGTCTACGGCGACACGGATTTCGATGACCGGGAGGATTACTTCGAGAAGTTCCGTAACGGCGATATCGACGCTTTGATAGTGTCGAGGATAGGTGACGAGGGCCTTGACCTGCCCGACGCGGAGGTCGGCATCATAATGTCCGGACAGGGCGGTTCCCGCCGCCAGGCCACACAGAGGGCAGGCCGTGTCATGAGGCCTTTCGGCGACGCGAAGGTCTACATGATCGCGACGAAGGGCAGCAACGAGGAGGACTTCGCGAAGCGGCAGGTGGAGTTGCTCAAGGAGAAGGGCGTTCCCGTTAAGGTGGAGGAGTAGCCGGAAAAAGTTTAACATCTCGAACCTGTTTTATTCTCGTGGAGGAGACCGGTTACACCGAAATCGGCTGGGAGTTCAAGGAAGGCGACGACAGGGAAGACTTCGAGCGCTTGAAGCAGGTTCTCGACGCAAAGATGACGATGAAAATCGTGGAGCCGAAGGATGTAGAGTCAGAGGACCTGAAGTACCCAGATGGCCTGGCTTATTCGGTCAACAGGCTTCTGGAGGAAGGGTGGAATATCCAGCTTGTGAGGTGCTACCGGATGCAGCCAGTTAAGAAGTCTCTGCTCGGAGCTTTCGGTCTCGGTCCGCACCATGTAAAGGCAGGGCCATACCGGGAAGCCTACGTACTGGACGCGACCACCAGCGCGGCCTTCATAGGAGATCAGGAGATAATCGATTATCTGGAGAACGAAGGACTGGAGCTGAACCACCTGATGGCCGAAGATATAGTCAGAGATCTTCCCTGACAGGTTCGAGGACGAGAACATCGACATCGCCTCGGAGACACTGGAGCTGACCTGAAGGGGAAGAAGCAGGGTCTAAATAAGTCGGGGATGAATCTCACGGTATGACGATTATCCGGGCAGAAAAACTTTCGAAAACATTCCGGGTTTACCGACAGGAAGAGGGTATCAGGGGCTACCTGAAATCCTTTGTATCCCGCGAGTACGACGAGATAGAGGCTGTCAAGGACTTGGACCTTGAGATAGAGGAGGGAGAGATGGTGGGCTACATCGGTTCGAACGGCGCCGGCAAGTCGACGACCGTCAAGATGCTTACCGGTATACTCCAACCTACGTCGGGTAAAGTCACGGTAAACGGTATCAACCCTCACAAGAAGAGGAAGAGGAATGCGATGAACATCGGCGTGGTCTTCGGACAGAAATCCCAGCTCTGGTGGGACCTGCCGGTCAGGGAGTCCTTCAAGCTCCTGAGAGAGATATACGAGGTGAAGAAGAGTGATTACGATGAAAGAATCGAAGAGTTTGACGAGGTGCTCCAGCTTAAACAGTTCTGGGATCAACCCGTGAGGAAGCTTTCTCTCGGCCAGAAGATGAGGTGTGAACTGGCGGCCGCGTTCCTACATCACCCGAAGATCGCCTATCTTGATGAGCCGACCATAGGTCTTGATGTGGCGGTGAAGGAGAGGATTAGGGATTTCATACGGAAGATGAACAAGGAGAAGGATATAACCGTGATGCTGACCACTCACGATATAGACGACATCGAGGATCTCTGCGACCGTATAGTTGTACTCGATGAGGGAAAGAAGATATACGACGGCGAGCTGGACGCACTCGTAAACAGGTTCACCTCGCGTCGGCTCATCCTGGATGTAAGGAAAGGCGAGGATTTCGATATCGAGCTTGAAGGAGTGGAAGAGGTGGAGAAGGAGAACAGCCATATAGAGATAGTCTTCAACCGGGAGGTCATCAGCGCGTCGGACCTGATGGCCGAGATACTGGACCGCCACGATGTCATAGATTTCGAGATCAAGGAGCCTGACATAGAGGCGGTCGTGAAGAAAATCTATAACGAGGGACTGGAAGAGAGCTGACAGATGAGCTGGACGAAGTACTGGTCGCTCTACAAGACAGGCGTGAAGGAGGCATCGGCCTACAAGCTGATGAGCGCCGCGGCCTTCGCATCGACCTTTCTCTACATCGTGCTGCTGCTGGCGGTCTGGACCGCGATAAGCCAGTCTGCACAGCTTGCAGGCGGTCTCTCAAGGGTTATATCCTACATCGTGCTCGCCCAGGTAATAAACAGCTCAATCAGCATGGGTATGGAGCAGTGGTTCGGCTACAAGATCAGGGAGGGGACGATAACCAACGAGCTCAAGAGGCCTGTCTCGCTAGTCTCGCAGGCATACCTCCACGAGATAGGGTGGCAGAGTTTTGACACACTGCTGAAATCCGTACCCCTTTTCGTTATCGGGGTACTGTTCACGAGCCTCGAGATACCGGGTCCTGTCAACTTCATCGGGTTCCTCCTTTCAGTCATACTCGGCTTCCACCTGATGCTGGCGGTATCGCTCTCCACCTCGATGCTGGTCTTCTGGACAAAGATAGACTCGGGTATCCGTTTTACTCGTTCCACGGTCATAAACTTCCTTTCGGGTGTCGTATTCCCACTCTACCTGCTGCCTGAAGGACTGAAAACCGTCTTCTACGCTCTCCCGTTTCACCTTATGGTTGACGGACCCATCAACATCTTCCTGATGGAGAGAACAGGTTACGCGATCACGGACCTGCTTCTCCAGCAGCTGGTCTGGATAGGCATATTCTTCCTCATCTCACAGCTGCTGTGGCTAAAAGCCAAGAAGAAACTCACGGTGCAGGGGGGTTGAAATGGATGCGATGAAACACCTCAGGGTGTATCTTTACTACTTCGTCCAGTTCTGGAAGACCCGGCTGGTTTACAAGACCGACTTCCTGCTGAACTCGATGTCGCAGATGTTCAACCTAGCGACTTCTCTCGCGTTCCTGACACTGATATTTACGCAGGTCGAGTCTTTCAACGGCTGGAGCTTCCCGGAGATGCTTTTCCTAGCGGGGATAGGAGGAGTGGCGATGAACACACACCACATCTTCCTGCTCAACATAATCAACCTCGGCGACCAGTACGTCGTCACGGGAGACCTCGACCGGTTCCGCGTGAGACCTCTCAACGTCCTTTTCCAGGTATACGCTGATACGGTCCGTGACGAAAACCTGCCCAAGCTGGTGACCAACATGGCGCTGATAGTCTACGCGTCGAACCAGATTGGCCTGAAACTGCTGACCGCACAGAACTTGGTTTACGGCATCCCGACCTTCTTCTCAGCTGTCATGGCATTCGGCTCGGTCTACCTGATGGTCGCGACTGTAGGTTTCTGGGGCGGCAGGACCCGGCCCCTCACATGGATAGTCTTCAGGCTCAGCGATTTCAGGAGATATCCCTACGGCATCTATTCCCTCCCGGTAAAGGCAGTCCTGGTGACAATTGTGCCGCTCGCATTCGCATCCTTCTTCCCGGCGACGTTCTTCCTCGGGAAGCCGGGATGGGCGGCCTGGCAGGTAGCCTCCATCTTCGCCGGGCCGCTAGCCTACTTTATCGCCTACAGGTTCTGGAGATTCGGTCTCTCAAGATATTCCAGCACGGGTTCCTGACTAGCGGTAGCTGCTGGCCTGCTCCAGCTGGTAGGTGAACTCCCTGAGGCCTTCGGCAATCTCGCGCGTCCACTGGTGCCTGTAGGCGGCAGGCCATCCTGCTGTATCCTCGTTTTTCAGGACTTGGTGGACGAATGGTTCAAGCTTCCTGTACATTCCGAGCAGTTCATCTGGCTGGTCGGTCAGGGCGTCCGCGACCCTTTCATCTCCCCTGAAGCCGTAATGAGAACCTATATCTGACTCTAGTATGTAGACGGCCCTTTCCAGGGGGTTGTACTCAGGCATGTAATCGGATTCAGGATCCAGCAGGAGTTTTACCTCTGCGGTCGCCCTGTCCAGCTCGGAGGCAAATGGGAAAACCTCCTCTCCGAGGACATCGAGTTCGAACCTAACGGCCATCTTACTCGAACTTCTCCTCGTAGAGCTCCCGGGAGCGCTCGATGGCTTCGTACGCTTCTTCCCGGTCTCCCCAGCCCTCTATCTTGACGGTCTTCTTCGGCTCTAGGTTCTTGTAGCTGGCGAAGAACTCCGCTACCTCTTCCTTCGTGTGCTCGTTGACGTCTCCAAGGTCTTCTACGTCGTCCCACCTCGGGTCCTCGGCAGGTACGGCGATGATGTTGTCGTCCTGCTCCCCGTCGTCGTCCATGTAGAGGATGCCTACAG
>CAZAII010000051.1:0-5827 GCA_964485165.1 uncultured archaeon
TCCTCCGGAGCTTTCTCCGCGTTATTGCAGACCGCACCGCACCTCAGGAGCGGTTCGAGGTGAGAAGGATCCACCTTGTGGTCGTCCTTCTCGAACCTGCCTCCCTCGCTTAATCCCGTGCCAGTGACCTCGAACTCCTCGCCCGAGAAGTAGAGCTTTTCCACTGTCATCGTATCTTCGGTAAGTGTTCCGGTCTTGTCGGTGACGATGACATCCACGGAGCCAAGCGATTCGACTACAGGCAGTCGGCGTACCAGCGCGTCCTTTGAAAGCATCTTTTTCGAACCCAGTGCCAGTGTCAGGGTCACGACTGCCGGAAGCCCCTCGGGAACCGCCGCCACTGCTAGGGTGATCGCCACCAGAAGTATGGAGACCGCCCCGGCGTTGGTGAAGGACAGCTGTGTCACGGCGACGAAGGCGATAACCGCCATTATCCCGTAGCCTATCTTCTTGCCCAGGCTGTTGACCTCTTTCTGGAAAGGCGTCTGTTTCTCACCGGCCTCGCTTATCTGGGTCGCGATTCCCCCGACCTGGGTTTCCATCCCGGTCTCCACCACGACAGCTTTTCCCCGTCCCTTAACCGCCGTGGTGTTCATGTAGGCCATGTTCTCCCTCTCGGCAAGTGGAGTTTCCTCATCCAGCACCCCGGTGTCTTTCGATACGTTGCCGCTTTCGCCTGTGAGTGCGGATTCGTCGGTGGAAAGGCTGTTGGAATCTATCACACGGACGTCAGCGGGTATGGCATCTCCCTGGTCGATGAAGACTATATCTCCCGGTACGACCTCTGTGGAGTCGACGGTCCGCTTCTCCCCGTCTCTCAGGACCGTGGCGTCAGGCGTCGAGAGCTCTTTCAAAGCCTCAATAGATTTCTCGGCCTTGTAGTCCTGTATGAAGCCGAATATGCCGTTGGCAAGCAGTATAAGGAATATAAGTCCCGCATCCACGTACTCGGGTTCGTGTCCCGGTAGGAAACCGACACCCACCGAGACCAGTGCGGCGAGCATGAGCAGGTAGATGAGGAAGTTGTGGAACTGGCTGAGGAATATCCTGAGAGGATGGATTTCGTTCTCATCGGTTATCTCGTTCCTCCCCTGCTCCTCCAGCCTCTTTTCTGCCTCTTCTGAACTCAGTCCTTCCGGGCCTGTGTCGAGCTCTTCGTAGACTTCTTCAAGGGAGTTACTGTGCCATCCCATCAGGGAAGGGTTCGTGGCGTTGATTAAAGAGGTTTTTCAAGGCCAGTCTATATGTGGACTGATTCGTCCATCGCGTCCTCACACGCCTCCTGGAATGCCTCCGGAAAGGTTGGATGGGCGTGAATAGTGTTCGCGACATCATCGAGATAGGCCTGCATCTCCAGGGCCAGGGTGGCCTCTGCGATCATGTCCGATGCACGTGGCCCCACTATCTGGGTCCCGACCAGCTTCCCCTCACCTGTGGCGACCACACGGACGAAACCGGCTGTGTGATTGGTGGTGAGTGCGCGCCCGGAAGCCGAGAACGGGAACTTCCCCACTTTTACATCTCCATGCCTATCCTCTGCCTCTTCAGGCGTCATCCCGACGACCGCAATCTCCGGGGAGGTGTAGACCACCTTGGGGATGTACTGGTTGTCGAAGGCGGTCGCTTCTCCCGCTATGGCTCCTGCTGCGACCTTCGCCTCCCTGTAGGCCTTGTGTGCCAAGAGCGGCTGCCCCGCGACGTCACCTATCGCGTATATATTTTCGTCAGTGGTCCTCATCTGCTGGTCGGTCTCGACGAATCCGTCCTCGTCGAGCTCTACTCCGGTATTACCGAGGTTAAGAGAGCCGAGGTTGGTCTCCGGCGTCCTGCCGACCGCGACCAGGACGTAGTCGCCCTCGACTTCCAGCTGCCCGTTCTCCTGTTCCGCCACGACCACTGCTTTATCGCCTTCTTCCCTCATCTCCTTCGCTCTCGCCCCTGTGTATATCTCGTCGCCATAGCAGGGGCTGGTTTCCCGTATCGTTTCTACAAGCTCCCGGTCGAAGTTGGAGAGCACGCGGTCACCGGCTTCAAGCACCTTCACGGTAGAGCCGAACTTGCAGAACTTGGTAACGGCCTCCATACCTATGTAGCCGCCTCCTATCACAACTATCTCCTCCGGTATCTCGTCGAGCTGCAGGAGTTCCCGCGAGGAGATGATACGGTCGTTACTGAACTCAAAGCCCGGGAGTTCAACTGGACTGGAACCGACAGCGATTATCGCGCTATCGAACTCGACGTTCTCCGCGTTGTGTTCCTCCTCCACCCTGACGGTGTTCGAGTCCAGGAAACGCGCTGTACCCTTCATGAAATCGATGTCGTGTCTTTCCAGGAGGTTGAGCACGCCCTGGTCAAGTTTTTCGATAACGCTGTCTTTCCACCCCTGGATCTCGTCGAAATCTATGCTGAGGTCCTCGGTGTGGATGCCTATCTCGTCCCAGTGCTGGAGGTCGGACTGGTACTTCGCGGCGTGTATGAGGGCTTTCGCTGGTATGCATCCGTGGTTGAGACAGACGCCGCCTACCTGCTCCCTGTCCACCAGCACCACATCTTTTCCCTTCTGCGCCGCCCTGATAGCTGCCGCGTATCCTCCCGGACCTGCGCCTATCACCACCACATCCGTGCCGGTAGATATATCCCCCACGACCACTTCCGGCACCTACAGCTCCATAAGCATATGTTCCGGATCTTCGAGGTTTTCCACGACCCGGTTCATGAACCGGGCGGCTGTCGCTCCATCGACGACGCGGTGGTCGTAGCTGAGCGACAGTTTGACAGTGTAACGAGGCTCGACTTCGCCTTCGATCACTTCCGCGGTCTCTGATATCTTCCCGATGCCGAGTATCGCGGTCTGCGGGTAGTTTATGATGGGAGTGAAAGCCTCGCCGCCTATCACGCCGATGTTGGTTATGGAGAAAGTACCGCCCTGCATCTCGGACGCGGATAGCTCACCTTCCCGGGCTCTTTCAGCCTTGCCGGCTATGTCTTCCGCGAGTTCCAGTATGCTCTTTTCGTCGACCTCCTCGACGACGGGCACCATCAGTCCCTGCTCGGTGTCGACCGCGATGTTGAAGCTGTAGTACTTCTTCAGTACCACCTCGTCCTCCTCTTCGTCAAGTTCCGCGTTGAGTTCCGGGAAATCCCTCAGGGCGAGCATGGCGGCCTTCATTATGAAGGGGAGGTAGGTGAGGTGGACGTCGACCTCTTCCTTCTTCTCCTCCCTGAGCTCGACCAGCTCGGTTACATCGGCCTTCTCCACGTGGGTGACGTGTGGAGCGGTGAACTTTGACTTCTTCATCCTCTCCGCGACAGTCTTCCGGATACCGGTCATCGGCACCCTTTCGACCTCTCCCTCTTCCGTGCTTACGGTTTTACCACCGGAACTAACCGGCTCGGGTCCGGCCCCCGAATCTGGCTCCTGACCTACCTCTTCGCCTTTCCCGCCTTCCGCCGCGTTCATCACATCGTCTCTGGTTATCTTGCCTCTCCTCCCAGAGCCCTCTACAGTCGATATATCGACCCCTTCCTGCCTGGCCAGTTTCCTGACCGACGGTGTTGCGAGCACGTTGCCAGGTGTCTGCTTAACATCTTTCCTGCCTCCGGTAGCATCCTTTCCTCTGGAACTAACATCCTCTTGGGGTTTTCCACTTTCTGGTTTTCCTCCTTTCTCGCCTGCACTCTCTTTGGCTCCTCCAGCGGCTTCCAGCACTTCTTCCTTGGTTATCCTTTCCCCGGTCCTTATCGAGGCGAGGTCAACCCCGCGCTCCCTGGCCATATGCCTGACTTTGGGTAGTGCTAATATCTTTCCTGAGGTTTCTGGAGTGGCGGACCGAGTTTCTCTGTTCCCGGTTTTCCCCTCGGACGTTTCCGCCTCTTCTGATTCTTCTTTCTCATCTATCTCGACTTCCTCAGGTTCTTCTTCCCCAGTTTCTGCTCCGGTTTCCTTTTTACCTCCATCTTTCTCCATAACGAGTATGACCTGTCCGACTTTCACTTTATCGCCGGGCTCGGCTTTCAGCTCTTTTATGATGCCGGAGGCGGGCGCGGGAACGTCCACGACTGCTTTATCCGTCTCGACCTCGGCCACTGCCTGGTCCTCCTCGACTTCTTCGCCTTCTTCTACAAGCCATTCGAGGAAGGTACCCTCGGTCACTCCTTCACCGGTGTCAGGGAACTCGAATTCGAGGGCCATGGCTCAGAACTCCAGAACGTTTTGAAGGCCGTTAAGAACACGTTTTTTGTCGGGCATGTAGTAGTCTTCCAGGCTGTAGAGCGGGTAGGGGACGTCGTAGGAAGTCACGCGCTCCACTGGCGCCTCCATGTGAAGGATCGCTTTCTCCTGGATGCGGGAGGCGATCTCTGCCCCGAAACCTACGGTCTTTGGCGCTTCGTGGACTACCATCGCTCTTCCGGTCTTCTTGACGGATTCGATCACGGTTTCGAAGTCGGTCGGGTAGATGGTCCTGAGGTCGATGATTTCTACAGACGCGTCGGTCTCTCCTACCGCCTCCTCCACCAGGGGTATCATCGCGCCGTACGCGACAACTGTAACGTCGTCGCCTTCCTTCCTGACTTCCGACTGCTCGAGTTCGGCTTCCTTACCGAAGTCGACTTCTTCCTTGAAGGCCCGGTAGGTCTTCTTGGGTTCCAGGAAAACCACGGGATCATCGAGCTGTATCGATTTCCTGAGTAGCGAGTAGGCGTCCTGCGGATTGCTCGGGATAACGACGTGGAGTCCCTGGGCATGGGCGTAGAACGCTTCCGGAGACTCGCAGTGGTGTTCGAGCGCGTTTATGCCGCCGCCGTAGGGAGCCCTGACGGTCATCGGGACAGAGAAGCCGCCGCGCGACCTTGTACGCATCCTGGCGGCGTGCTCCTTCAGCTGGTGGAATGCAAGGTACGAGAAGCCGGAGAACTGGATTTCAGGCACAGGTCTCAGACCGTGGACCGCCATCCCTATCCCGGTGCCCACTATACCTGACTCTGCCAGAGGCGAGGAGAAGCAGCGCTCCTCCCCGAACTTTTCATGGAGGTCTTTCGTGGCTCTGAACACTCCCCCGTCCTCCCCGACATCCTCGCCGTACACGACCACGTCCTCGTCGTTTTCCATCTCGTCATGTAGGGCGCGGTTGACTGCCTCAACTATGTTCATCTTTTCGCTCATCTTACTCACCCAGTTCCTCCCTCAGTCTTTCCTTCTCCTGTTCAAGTATCTCCGGCATCTCGGCGTAGACGTAGTCGAACATATCCTCCCAGGACGGGTCGTCGATCTCCATAGCCTGGTTCGCCGCTTCTGTTATCTCCTGCTTCGCCTTTTCATCGTAGCCTTCCAGTTCTTCCTGCCAGATACCGTGCTCCTGCATGTACTGCCTGAGGCGCTTGATGGGGTCTTTCTCCTTCCATTTCTCGACTTCTTCCTCGTCCCGGTAACGCGTAGAGTCGTCGCTGGTAGTGTGGTCCTCCAGCCGGTAGGTCTCTGCCTCGATGAGAACTGGTTCACCGTTCCTCGCCTTCTCCAGCGCCTCTCTCACCGCGGTGATCACCGCCAGTATATCGTTGCCATCGACCTGGATACCGTGGATGCCGTATGCAAGAGCTTTCTGCGCCAGGGTCTCGCTTCTGGTCTGTTTTTCCACGGGAAGCGATATCGCGTACTGGTTGTTCTGCACTAAGAATACTGTGTGCGCGTTGAACACTCCCGCAAAGTTGAGCGCCTCGTGGAAGTCCCCTTCACTCGTGGAGCCGTCGCCCGTGAAACCGACAACCGCGGCATCGCCTCCCTTCTTCGCCATCGACATCCCGATGCCCGCTGCATGTAGATTCTGGG
>CAZAII010000052.1:0-5778 GCA_964485165.1 uncultured archaeon
TGCGGGTTTCAGAGTGACTTCCACTGATCCTGACTTCGCCGTCACCTCGAACGGGATCGAGGTGTCTTCGTCGCCGCGGTCCTCCCAGGAGCCGTTGCCGTGCTGCACCTCTATCAGGTTTAGCTTGGCGTCCCGGTTCGCGGATTCGATCGCGGCCCGGGTATCGTTCGCCTCGCCGTATCCCAGTCCGACCACCTTGTGGCGATCCCCGAGAACGGTCATCGCCTTGGTGCCGTATCTTGCTCCCGACTTGTGCATCCTCGCGGTTCTCTTGGAGACTGTGCGTCTCTTGCCGCCTCCCTTGCCCGGTGTTCCTCCTATCAGGATGACTTCTTCGTCGAGGTCGACCAGCTGGTCGACTATCTCGGGTTCCATTATCTTGCTGTCCGACCTCAGAGCTTCAACTATGTCGGTCACCTGTCCGTTCGCTACCTTCTTTCCCAGCTTGGTCTTCGGCTTCCATATCTCCTCTTCTTCAACTTCCTGTTCTGCCATCTATATCACCTAGAACTCGTCCTCTATTTTTTCCTTCACTTTTTCGAAATTTTGAGTTATGTCTGAGTCTTTCATCTTCTCTATGTGTTCGCCGCGCATACGTTCCTCGCTGGGGAACATCTCCTCACCCGCGGGCACTTCGACTCCGGCGTCTATGAGTCCCTTGACCGCGGCGAATAGTCTCCCGTGGGACTTGACCTTTCTCAGCCCGGTGTCGAGCACCGCCTCTTCCTCGTCCGACTTCTTGCCCGCTAGTAGGCCCGTGAGGTAGGCGGCGGGCATGTTTCCGGTGTGCTCTTCCCATCCGTACTCCTCGAGTTCCCGGGAGAATGCCTGTGCCTCGGTTACATCCCCTTCCTTGTCGTAGAGCGATATCATGACCCTGATATTGCTGTTGGAGAGCCTGACAACCGCTCTCGGCTTGCCTGACCTCACCAGGTCGAGCCTCTGCTCGTAGTCCGTCTTCTGCTCTCTACGCCTTCTCGGCTTTACCCTGTAGTTCGAAGTATCTGCCATTACCTTTCACCAAGCTTGTTTTCCACGAAGTTTTCAAGGTGTTTTGTGTCCCTGAAGAAGCCTCCTTTTGCCATGTCGTAGAGGTCGCGGTACTGTTCTTTCGTTATCTCTTCCTCGTCTCTCATCTCTCTCAGGCGGGAGCGGATGGCACGTATCTTCTCCATCCACTGCTGCTTGCTCCCTTTTCTAGCGTTCTTTTTCCCTTTCCTTGAGCCCTGGCCTTTCTGTCTTCCTTTCTGCTTCTGTTTCTTGTTCTTCTTCGCCCGGGCTTTCGAGGTTCCCTTTTCTTTCTTCTTCTTGATTGCGCCGCTCTCTATCAGGTTCCTGATGTCCTGCCGGGTGATGGCCTCTTCCACTTTTTCCTGCTGGTCTGGATCGATCCATACCCTGTTCTGGCCGATGTCCATCACTTCCGCGGCCATCCTCTTCTGGCTTTTCAGCGTCATTCTGTATCACCGGCGTTGAGTACTTTTACGCCCTCTTGGTCTGCTTTCTCTACTATCTTTTCACGCTTCTTCCCGCCGACGCTCGAGGCGATCCGGGCCGCCTCGTCTTCACTGACCTCTTCAAGGTCGGAGGTGTTGTGGACCAGAACCTCCCGGTACCCTGACGGGTGGACTCCGCGCCGGTCTTTCCTGGTCCTGTATCCTGACTTCGGTTTCGGTGCGGCACCTTTCTTCTCCTTCCTGACGTTGGAGTGTGTACCTGTGGGCGTCCTCCAGGAACCAGGAGTACCCTTCTTCTTGTGGCTCTGCTGGCGCTTGAAGTCTTCACTCATCGCCTTCACCTCCCACTATGTAGACGCCGTCCTGGAAGACCCTCGGGTCGCGGTCTCCCTTGTAGCATTCCTGTTCTATCCTTGCCGCGGTCTGGCCGACCTTCTCCTTGTCCGCACCCTTCAGGACGATATCATCGCCGTCTATCGAGACATCGACTCCTTCCATGACCTCGACTTCCCGGGGCGCCCTCTCACCCATGAAGTTCTCGATGAGGATTTTCTCACCTTCCTGCTTGATGGTCATCGGGAAGTGCGCGTAAACACCTTTCATCCTGTAGACGTGCGGCTCTTCCAGGCCCTCGATCATGTTTTCCAGGTGGGAACTGAAGCTGCCTAATATGCTTTCCACGTTCCTCCTGTCGCTCTCCGTCGAGAACGTGACTTCCTGGCTGTTAACTTCCACGTCTACCAGCGCGTGGTCCAGCTTCTTGCCTACGGTTTCGCCCTGGTGCTCCACTGTGAGGATTCCGTTCTCGTATTCTGCCTCGTATCCTTCTGGTAGCTCTGTAGTGATTTCCATTCTTCCCACCTCAGTAGACGTATCCCAGCAGTTTTCCGCCGACGTTCTCGTCGTTGGCCTCCTCATGGGTCAGGACGCCTTTCGGCGTCGTCACGAGCAGGTGCCCGAAGTTCCGCGCGGGCAGGTATCTCTTCGCCCACTTGGTGTACTCCTTGCTCTTGACGAAGAACTGCGGCTTCACCGACTGGCACTGGTTTATCTCGGGTTTTACCTCTACCTTGAACTTTCCGCCCTGGCCATCCTCGACCAGCTCGAAGACACCGATGTATCCCTCTTCCTGTAGCTTCAGCAGGACGTTCTTCACCAGGTTGCTGGCCGGCGCCACCACCGCTTCTTTCTTCCCTATCCTCGCGGCGTTGTTTATCGAGGAAAGCGCGTTGCTCAAGGTATCTTGCTGCATAGTATCTTCACACCTACTTCAGCTGTTTGAATCCAAGTTCTTCCGCTATCTCCCGGAAGCACTGACGGCAGTAGTTCAGCCCGTACTCGCTGATCACGCCTCTTCCAGTCCTTCCGCACCTGCGGCATTCTTTCTTTGATTTTCCGTAGTCCCGCTCCTTCGGGGCGTTGTGCTTCTCGAACTTCTTCCTCTTGCCTTCCTTGTGCTTGATCTGTTCGAGAACACCTTCGTAGCTCACCGGTCCGTCACCTCGATCCCTATCTCTTCCTCGACGAACTCCGCGGCCTCCTCATCCGAGACGCGGTGATCCTTGCCGATGCTGGAGGGCTTGTGATCCCTTCTCTTAACCCTGTAGCCTGGTCTCTCCAGTGTTACTGCGACCTCGAATCCTCTCATGCCTATGTCGGAGTCGTAGTCAACTCCCGGGACATCGATGTATTCCGATATCCCGAAGGAGAAGTTGCCGTTGCCGTCGAACGCTTCCATCGATATCGTTTCCGTGGCGGGCGCGACCTTTTCCAAGAAGTCTCGCGCTTCTTCCCCTCTCAGGGTTGCACGTGCACCTATATTCAGCCCCGAGCGGAGGCCGAAGGTCTTCGACTCGTCCTTCGATTCCGTCCTGACCGGCTGCTTGCCCGTCAGCTTCTCCAGAAGCTGCACAGCTTTTTCAACGTCGTCGCCGACCTGGCCAACGCCGATGTTGACGGTGACCTTTCCTATCTCTATCTGCCTCATCTGGTTTTCAGCCATCTATATCACCCAGCTCGACATCTTCTACCGCGACCAGGTTTTCCAGCCGGGTCTCGAACTCCTCGCCGTTTTCAAGTACCGCGGTGTCGGGGTTCATCCCCATCTCGTGTATCTCTTTTACATCTGCTATCTCTCCTGCGTGCCCTCCCGATATGACGAGCACTTCGGCTCCTTCCTCCAGCTCGATTTCCGTTGCGTCCCCACCCTGGAGCACCAGGCTGTTGCCGACGCTGTATCCTTTCTCGCTCCTGTAGTTCTCGCCGCTATGGAGCCTGTAGACGTATTCACCGTTCTCGGATGCTTTACCTGTTATCTTGACAAGCACCCTGTCGGCGTCGTTCACCGGCACGAACCTGAGCTGGTCGCCTTTCCGGATGACCCGGTAGGCCTCTTCTGTCTCCGGTATCTCGATAACGTCGAGCACACCGATTCCCTCCCTTGCGTCCCGTACCGGTTCGCCGTTCCTGAGCAGGTTGCCATCGTTGACTATCTCCTTGGCCTCCTTCATGGTGTCCGCATACTCGAGCACCTCCCTCAGGAGCAGCGTCGCGGGGATCGCGTCCTCGGAACTCCGGGAGCCTTTTATCTTCGGCGTGTAGGTCACGCCCTTCCTGTCTATCGGGTAGTGCTTCGGCGCGGGAAGTCTCTTCTGGTGTGAGCTCATCCGTCAGTCCTCCTCTCTATCCATTCGATCAGTGTTTTGCGGTTCTTACCATCCTTTTCTGCCTCTAGTGCGGCATCCCAGTCCACGTTCTCGGCCGCTTCAAGAGCGTCCTTCGATTCGCCGACCGTGCCTGAGACCAGTTCGCTGTAATCGGTATCGCCGGTGCCAGCATCCTCTTCTTCGTCAGCTTCTTCGGTACTAAGATCTTCGTCTTCTGTCCCCTCAACTTCTTCTGCGCCCTCTTCGTCGTCGCTCTCCTCCTCTGTTTCTTCTTCTTCATCTCCCGTCCTGTCTTCTCCTTTCTGCATCTGCTGCATCATCTCGGATTCTTCGTCCTCTTCGAGGGCTTCCTCCATCTCTTCGGCCTCGACTCCTATAGCCTCGACGTCCGCGACCTCGTATTTCGCGAGCCGGTTCTCGTCGTCGATGTTCAGCGCGGTAACCTGGAGGTTGGACGGTCTCAGCGCCTTTTCTCTAGTAGAGCCGTCCTGCTTCTCGTTGTCTATGCCGTTCACGAATACTCTTTCTTTCCTCCTGTCTACCCCGTTCACTATCCCTTCTTCGCCGCTCTCGTCGCCCCGCATCACCCGGACCCGGTCACCCACCCTGATAGGGATGGATCTTGTCCCGAGTTCTTCCCTGAGTTCTGGGTCGAGGTTGGCGGAGACGAGCTTGTCCTTGACGTGTAGAGGAGCGTTTTCCCGATAATTGCGCTGCTTCGACGGGTCGGTGCTCGAGTTCCATTCCCTGCTCCACTTTCCTCTGCTTTCCACTTAAACCACCTGTGAGGCTATCTTGCCGATCGGGCTGAAGCGCTGGACCACTTCTTTCGCGATAGGCCCCCTGGTGACGCTTCCCTTCGGAAGCCTCTCTTCCACCAGGACAGCTGCGTTGTCCTCGAACGCTATCCTCATCCCGTTCGGTCTCTGGTATTCTTTTTTCTGCCTTACGATCACCGCGTCGAAAACCTGGTGCTTGACCTCCTGGTCGCCTCTCAGGATCTTGACTGTCACGATGTCTCCGACTCCGGCACTTGTCCTCCTGCTCCGTCTACCTTTCCTGGCCTTGACACCGATGATCTCCAGCTTCTTCGCCCCCGAGTTGTCCGCACACGTCAGCTCGGAACCGATGTCGAGCGTGCGTGTGATGTTGGAACCGAGGGGCTTCATGCTTTATCGCTCCAGAACTTCGGTGATTACATGGCTCTTGGTTTTGGAGATGGGACGTGTCTCGTAGACGCGCACCTGGTCGCCCTCTTCCACGTCGATATCCTCCGGTACGTGGACCGTGACCTTGGTGTTCCGCCTTTCGTACCTCTCGTACTTGGGTATCTTCTGGGCGTGCTCCCATCGAACGGTCGCGGACTTCTCCATCTTCGTGGACTCGACCGTTCCGACGAAAGAGCCGCCTCTAACCGAAAGGCCTTCCTGCTTCAGAGCGTCTTCGTCAACTTGCTGTCCCATCTATGTACGCCTCTGCGTAACACTCAAAGCCGGGATGAACTCTTTTAAACCGAATCCGGTTTACCCAGAAACTCGATACGACACGAACGGTTTTCGCTATCCGTGCCGCCCCGAGTATCGCGGTCAAGCCCTCGCCGGTACAAAGAGCGACAGGCTGTCACCCGACTCCAAGCGGTCTACCAGAAACTTAGA
>CAZAII010000053.1:0-5685 GCA_964485165.1 uncultured archaeon
TATGTCACCCTACATTTAACTCCTTTTGGACCGACCGTTTTTTGACTATCAACCTTCCTACTTTCTACATGATCCTGAACCGGGAAGAACTGCGTGAGGCGGTTGAAGACGGACTCATAGAGGATTATCCCCATCTCGAAACCCAGCTGACGCCTAACGGTTTCGACCTGACCGCGGCGGAGATACACAGGTACTCGGGTCCGGGAAAGCTGGACTTCTCCAATTCGGAGCGCGAGATACCCGGGACAGAGGAAATCGAACCGGAGAAGCAGGATAGTGGGGACGAGTACGGCTGGTGGTCTCTCGACGAGGGGGTCTACAAGGTTGTAACAAACGAGATAGTGGACCTGCCGAAAGACCTAGTGGCGCTTGCATTCCCCCGCAGCTCGCTGCTCAGGATGGGTGCCACCATAGAGAACGGTGTCTGGGACGGCGGCTTCAGGGGGTGCTCCGAGTTCATGCTGAGGGTCGACAACCCGGAGGGTATCGAGATTAAAGAAAATGCGAGGGTCAACCACATAGTGTTCTTCCGGATGGAGGAGACTGAGGACGGATACTCCGGGATTTATAAGGAGGAGGTCTAGAAACCTATCCATGGATTCCCTGCACGAGAAATCTATAGCCTACTTCGCTTTCATAGCCCTCGTGTTCTTCGTGCCCGCTTCCACAGATCTCGGGCTCCGTATAGCCCAGTTCTCGTCCTACATGGGTGCGGTGGTGGCCTTGAGCCCTATCTTGCTTGCCTCTGGAGCCCAGCTATACATGATGCGGGAGGTCTTCAACGACTCCTTCCAGCACGGCATGGACTACGACTGGTGGCTCGCAGTGCTGTTCCTCGGACCTGTTGGGGTGCTGCTCTATCTCTACGTCAGGGACTCGGAGGGCTAATACTTTTAATAAGCTCGATAGCGAAATTCTGTCCATAATGGCCTCTGAAGAAGACCAGCTGTATGTCCGCGTGGACGGTTACAAAGTTCTGCTACAGGACCTTGAAGCTGTGAGGCAGATAGTCAGGAATATCGACGAGGCCACCGAGGTCCTGAGACAGGTCCGTGATGTCAAGGAGAAGACCATAGACACCATCTACGAGAACCTTGACAGGATGAACGACAAGCTCGACGACATCGGGATGGAGATGCCGGAGATGGAAGGTGCTCCCCGCACACGCCAGCAGGTGAACGTTGACGCCGGAGAGGTGGAGGAGATAGACGGCTCGGTCCAGGAACTCCACAGTGAGCTACAGAACCTACAGGAGGAACTCAGCGACCTTGACAGGGATAGATAGGCTTCTCTCTATTTTTCTTGGGTTTCAGCTCTGAAAACCTGATAGCACTTAGTAAGTCAATCGATGCTGGGAGCCGGATTTGAACCCGAAGCTCGCCTCTGGGAGCTTCTGACCGCAAATCCGCCGGGAAAAGGTGATTGCTGGGAGCCGGATTTGAACCGTTCGAAACTCATGGAGTTTCTGTACTGAGGTTTAATCTCCGCCGGAAATAAAGTAGTGCTGGGGCGGAGATTTGAACTCCGGAACCCCTTCGGGAACGGATATCTCTACCGGAAAACAGAGATTTTCCTGAGCCCTGTTCTTGAGTCCGTCTCCTTTGGCCTGACTCGGATACCCCAGCATGTGTTTGAAGTCTCTCGACATGTTAGGAGTGTAGCCGAACCCTTTTAGTCCCTTCCAGCATCCGCGATTCTTTTTAAATAGGTTTTACAAAGTTTTTGATGTGAGTCCCATGAGTATCGATCCCACATATTTCGGAGCTCTTGGCGTGGCGGTTTTCAGGATTCTCGTGGGAGGCGTCTTCGTGGCTCATGCCCTCCCAAAACTGCAGGACCCGGAGTCCACCCGGCAGTTCTTCCACGAGATCGGCCTCTCTGACTCCATGTTCATGGTCTACCTGGCGCTGGGGATAGAGGTCATAGCAGGAACACTGCTCGCTATCGGGCTTTACACGCAGCTTGCGGGACTAGTACTTACACTTTTCATGGGGGTGGCGTCCTATGTCGCCATCGAAAAGATGGACAAGGAGTTCGAGGGTGGTTACGAGGTGGACCTGCTGCTCCTGGGGGCGTCCTTCATGTTCTACCTGAACGGGGCGGGGCCCTATGCTCTCGACGCGGTCCTTTAGAGAAAGCCTGAAGAATCTTGTATCCACACCGGATATCATGGAGACTGGCGACGAGATACCGGAGTTCATGCTGAAGAACCAGGACGGAGAAGGTGTGAGCTCGCGCGATATCGGCGACGCGGTGATATACTTCTATCCCAAGGCGGGCACCTCAGGATGCACCAGGGAGGCGTGCGGCTTCCGCGACCACATCAAGGATTTCGAGGATGCGGGTATCGATGTCTACGGTGTCAGCACGGACAGTGTAGCGGCCCAGAAGAAGTTCCACGACGCTCAGGGCCTGAATTTTGACCTCCTGGCCGATAAGGACAAGGAACTCTCGAGGAAGTTCGGCGTGCTGAAGAGGACAGGATTTGCCGAGAGAACTACTTTCGTGGTCAGGGAAGGTGTTGTAGAAAAGGTCTTCAGGAAAGTGGATCCGGCTGAGCACGTAGAGGAGGTCCTGGATTACCTGGGATGATCATTCAAGGAGTTCTGTCTTTCTTACTTCCATCTCCCTGAACGGGTATATCTCGTTGGCAGAATCCCTTAGCTCGCTCTGGAGCTCGTTTCGGAATATGTCCTCCATGAAGTCGCTGTATTTCGTTTCCGAGGCCTTCTCGTCTATCATCTCTTTCAGCCTGTTCCTGACCTGTCGAAGTGTGGCTGTAGAAGTCTTGTTGACGGTCGCCGCTATGATCTTTACCCTGACCTTTCTTTCATCTTCAGTTTCGGTGTCGTGCACCAGGTCGAGCCGGTCGGATCTCTTCCTTATCATCCTGGATACGAACTCTTTCGAGCACTCCATGCCGTCAATCTCCGTGAAGGCCTTGCTGCCCTCGACCTCGGTGACCTTCATCGAGACATCGATGTAGTACTTGTCAGTGCCGTCCATGAGCTCTGTCAGGCTCTCCTTGATCGTGCGGCCTATCACCTGGGAGTCCTTCTCCGCAGGCGTCTCCGCAAGCTCGTCAACGTCGAATACTTCGGGAGCCTGTATCTCGTACCAGTTCTTCTGTATAACGGCCTTGGCCATGGAAGAACTCGTAGGTCAAAACTTTATAAACGGTGCTGCTGTCGCCTGGCTTCAGGACAGTGCTTTTCCGATCTTCTGGTCCATGTGCTCTATGAACCTCTGTTTCTCCTCCCGGGGTATCTTCGCGCCGGCGGCGATGTTATGGCCCCCTCCCTCGCCTTCGATCTCTTCGCAGACCTCGGATATCACCTCTCCGAGGTTGAGGCCGCTTTCAACAGCTTCCTTCGTTGCCCGGGAGGAAACCTTGATCATCTCCTTCTCGGCCTCCGCCATTCCCGCGATGACTTCCGAGTTGAAGAAGCCGTTGCTCATCGAGATCGTGGTGACTGTACCGATGAAGTCCTCTCCGATGTTGCTTCCCGCGTCTATGACGCCCATGTTCCTCTCGTAGACCACATTCTGGTTCTTCCTGTTCTCCTCGAGGTAGGAGAGCGCCGAGGAGATGACGCGGCCGTAACGGTTCGATATCTTCCTCGCGAGTTCGAGGTCGTCCTCCAGGAGTATCTTGACGCCCTTCTTCGGCTCTCCGAGGCGGCCGCAGGCGTTTATGATGGTGGAGTACTCGTCTATGCCGTGGCCGTTTGGGAGCACGTAGATGTCCTGTACAAGTTCTTCGGCGTTGTAGCCGCGTGTTATGAGCTCGTTGATTATCTTCTTCTCTTCTTCCTCAGTCAGGTCTTCCAGGGTCTTGAAGTCCCCGTTCTGCCTGATATCGATGCCTGCTGACTTCAGGAACTGTATGGCGCCGGACTCGCTGTTCGTTATGCCGTCGAGGTACGGGTCGCTGGTGTACATAAGCGACTTGTGGAGGGGCTTGGTGGACCGGCCGTAGAGGTCAAGCCCCTTCCTCCTGTTTATGAGGCCGTGTTCTTCAGCTTCCTTCAAAAGTTCGCTGTTCAGACCCAGGAACTCGCCGTTCTGCTTCTGGACGTCGCCTGTCGCCCCTATGAGCGCGAGCGGGACCAGATCGGTGTTCTCGCCGCTCACCGCCTTCGCGAGCAGGTATGTCATCCCTGCGGCGCTTATCGCCTCGCCGCCGTCGTGTCCCAGGAAGTGAGGGTTCAGGTGTATGAAGTCTTTCCCGTCTCCCTCTACCTGTGGCTCGTGGTGGTCTGAGACTATGACCTGTTTCTCCGGGAGCAGGTGTTCTTCGATAAGTTCTGACTGTCCGCTTCCAACGTCAACGAACAGGAGCAATTCTTCCTCTTCGTCTGCTAGTCTCTTTACGTCCTCCTCGTAGAGCTGCCTTACTATCTCGTATTCGAAATCGGTTCCAAGACGGGAGAGCATCTGGTGGGCGATAGCTGTCGCACATATGCCGTCCGCGTCGTACTGTCCGACGAGCCGTATCTTTCCGTTGAAACTTCGGAGCTTTTCTGCCGCGGGTCGGGCGGACTGGAGAATATCATCTACCAAACTGTATCACTGTAAATCTTTGATGCGCTTCATCTTTTATGCTTTTGCTGGCGCCTTCCTATTCCTCCACTGGCTGGAAGGATTCCGATTTGAAGTGGCCGGGTGGGAGGTATTTTTTCTGGAGGTCTTCTAGGACTTCAAGCGTGTTGTAATCCAGGATTACGCTCTCGAACCGCTCCCTTATGGACTGGACCACCTCCTGTTTCCCGTCCCGGCTGTCGGTCTCAATCCTTATCATCACGTCCCAGTCGCCGAACGTCTTCATGAGGAGCGTCACGTTGGGGTGGGACTTGCAGTGCCTCACCAGCTCATCCTCCTTGCTGACATCCCTGTTGGTGTAGCTTATGAAGAGCAGGGTCGCAGTGATATCGAGCTCTGAGAGGTCCAGGAGAGGGCGGTAACCCTTTACGAGCTTCCTGTCCTCGAGACCGTTTATCCTGCTTATAACGGTCTTCGCAGTCACATCCATCTCGTCTCCCATCTCTACTGTGGATCTTCTGGGGTTTTCGTTAAGGACCTTGCAGGTCTCCTCATCTGCATCGCTGAGTTCGAAGACGTTCCTGTCTCCACCCAGTATGGTATCGGTTTTTTCGATTTCCTTTTTCTGCTGGCTGAGATAGGAGCGGTCCATGTCGTGTACAACAACAGATGTCAGTATGGAGTACGTCCGGAGCTGTTCAGGGTGTTTCGATACAAGCGACTTGAACTCCTTGTTGAAGTAAGAAGTGTTGGGTGCGAGGAAGAAGACCATGAGGTCCCATCCGCCTGCCACTCTCTGGACCCAGGCCACCATCTCGTTCTGCTGGAACATCTCGTTCAGTTCCTGTATCTTGTCCCGGGAGAAGGTGTTGACCCGGAAGAGGGAGAGGTACCCGTTGTAGCCGAACTTGGTGTAGTCGAAAAGCGGGTAGTAGTCCTTGATCACGTCTTCCTCGGCCATCCGACTTACGGCGTAACTCACTGCCTGCTGGCTTTTACCCAGCTGGTTTCCTATGGAGGTGAGAGGCTGGCGCCCGTCCCGGTCAAGTTCGAAGAGTATGTCTCTGTAATCAGTCTTTATCTTCATTTGTTTTAATTACATTATAGAGACTTAATTATAAAATTTTACAAAAATTATTAAGC
>CAZAII010000054.1:0-5630 GCA_964485165.1 uncultured archaeon
AAAAGAATGAAAGTTTACACGCTAGGCGGCTACGAAGAAGTAGGCCGCAATATGACCGCCGTGGAAGTCCACGGCGAGGTCGTGATTTTCGATATGGGCTACGACATGGAAGAGGTCGTTGGCGCAGAGGAAGAGATCGACCAGTTGACAACCAATCAAACCCTTGACACCGGTGCCATACCGGAAGATGAACAGATAATGGACAAGAACGTCGTGGCGATCGTTATCGGCCACGGCCACCTTGACCACGTTGGTGCGATACCCAAGCTTGCGGGCGCCTACGACTGCCCTATCTACTGCACTCCATACACGAAGAAGATCGTGGAGAGGATGATAGAGAACGACAGGAAGAACGTCTCCAACCAGGTGATGGAGGTTGAGAAAGGTGACGAGGTGGAGGTAACCGGGAAAATCTCGCTTGAGTTCGCCCACGTCAACCACTCCATTCCGGATGCTACGCTGTCGCTGGTCGACACTCCGGAGGGCTACGTGGTATACGGCAACGACATGAAGATAGACCGCTCACCTGTCCTGGAGGAGACGACTGATATCGACCGGCTGAAGGAGGTCGGCGATGAAGGCGTGAAGGTCATGATTCCCGGGACTACACGTGTCGACGAGGCTGGCAGGGCGCGTTCCGAGAAGTCGGTCCGTGTCGAACTGGAGGACGTCCTCAACTCCTGCTACGAGGCAGGAGGCGCAGTTATCCTCTCCACCTTCTCCTCCCAGATAGGCCGGCTTAACTCCATAATAGAGGCGAACGACGGACGGAGGAAGATAGCCTTCGTGGGCCGTTCGCTGAAGGAGTACGTCCAGTCCGCTGAAGAACTCGGCCTTATCGACACCTCCGGCATTAAGGTCGTCTCTTACTTCGACGAGTGCAACGACCTGATGTCAAGGGTCGACTCCGCGAGGGAGGACTGGCTCGTGCTTGCGACAGGCAATCAGGGAGAGCCGGGAGCGCAGCTCGACAAGATGGCGAGCGGGGAGTACGACTTCTCGTTCAACAAGGGCGACCACGTCGTCTTCTCCTCTCAGGTCATCCCGACACCGGTCAACGAGTCGAACCGGTACACCTTGGAGAAGAAGTTGAGGGCGTCAGGTGTCAGGCTCTACAAGAACATCCACACGACGGGTCACGCGCACCGTGAGGACCACAGGGACTTCATCAACTTCCTCCAGCCGGAGAACATAATCCCCTCTCACGGTACCATCCAGAAGCTGGGAAGCTACGTTGACCTCGCCCGTGAAGAAGGTTACTCGCTTGAAGAAGACGTCTTCATAGGCGAGAACGGCAGGATTATCGAGCTAGGGTAAGACGATTATAAACCCGGCTCCACAATCTTTTCTTTAATGGGAGAGCCGGACTACGAAATGAAGCAGGTCATCCAGGCCTACTTCGTGGGAGCTGTGATGCTGTTCACGATATCTGTGGGCGGCACCTTCCTGATATCGCTTTTCAAGGAATCCGTGGATCTCCTCGTCCCGCTCAAGACCCTGACGCTCTACAGCATCTTCGCCTTCGTCCTACTGGACTACCTGTCCTACCGTTTCATGGACGGCCTGAAGAAGTTCGCCGTGCTCTCACTGCTCCTGATGGTGGAGATAGCGGTCATCGCAGCATCCGT
Source organism: uncultured archaeon (assembly GCA_964485165.1). Lineage (GTDB taxonomy): Archaea > Nanohalarchaeota > Nanosalinia > Nanosalinales > Nanosalinaceae > CAZVPZ01. Next base: position 1,629 of record CAZAII010000054.1, read on the forward strand.
CACGCATATCGTGTCGTTCTTCGGCGAATCCAGCTACTACTCTCTCGGCGGTTACCCTCCCGCCTTCAAGATATTCCCCTCGATGAGCCTGGTGTTCGCGATAGTCGGGGTCTTCGTCCTCGTGTTCTACGCAGTTGATCTCGACCCGGAAAGGGAACAGCGGGAGGACGTAGAGGGGAAAGATGAACAGCGAGATGATGGGCGGGAAGATGGAGAAGACGGGGATTAGCTCCGGACATGCTTAGCTATAAAGGACTTTTCTCCCCCAAGAGTTTCCATGGAACTAGAAGAACTCGTCAGGAAGTACGCCCTGAAGAACGCGGTGGACTACGGCGGGGAATGCGATCCTGGCGCGGTTATCGGGAAGGTGATGTCGGAGGAAGTCGACGCCGATCCCTCCGAGGTGCAGGAAGTGGTGGGCGCGATAGCGGCAGAGATCAACGAGATGGGCGAAGAGGAGCAGGAAGCGGCGCTTGAACAGTACGATTTCGAGGATGAGGAAGAGGAGCGCGACCCCATCCCCGGGCTTCCTGGAGCAGAGGATGGAGATGTCGTCGTCCGTTTCGCTCCCAACCCTAACGGACCGCCTACGCTTGGGAGTTCCAGGGGGATGGTTATCAACGGCGAGTTCAGGGACCGGTACGATGGAACGCTGGTGCTCAGGTTCGACGACACCGACCCGCGGACGAAGCAGCCGCTTAAAGAGGCATACCAGTGGTACCGGGAGGACTTCGAGTGGCTTGGATACGAGCCAGACCAGGTCGTCTACTCCTCAAGGCAGTTCCAGAAATACTACCGCCACGCCAGAGAACTCATAGAACAGGGCAATGCCTACGTATGCCGCTGCTCTCCTGAGGAAGGGAGCAGGTACCGGGAGCAGGGAGAGCCCTGTCCCCATCGGGATCGCACCGCCGCTGAAAACATGGAGGACTGGGAAGGTATGCTGGACGGAGACGTAGCGGAAGGAGAGGCGGTGCTCCGCATCAAGACCGACATGTCCCACAAGAACCCCGCTGTCAGGGACTGGGTCGCCTTCCGTATAATCGACGACCCGGATCATCCGGTAACGGGCGACGAGTACAGGGTCTGGCCTCTTCTTGACTTCGCCGGCGCCATCGAGGACCATTACACGGAGACCACCCACATCGTCAGGGGAAAGGACCTCAGGGCGTCTACCAAGAGACAGGAGTACGTCTACGACTACCTCGGCTGGGAGTATCCCGAGGTGATGTACTGGGGCCGCGTCGACATGAAAGGACTCGACGCTACGATGAGCACCTCAAGTCTCGCTGAGATGATAAAGGAAGGAGAACTCGACGGCTGGGACGACCCCCGCGCCCCCACAATCCGCTCGCTCAGGAAGAGAGGTTTCCAGGCCCGCGCGATCAGGGAATTCTGGGAGGAGATGGGTGTCACCGAGAACGACGTTGAGGCCTCGCTCGAGACCCTGGAATCCTACAACCGTGAAGTTATCGATGACGGAGCCGACCGTTACTTCTTCGTCGCAGAGCCTGTGGAACTGGTGGTAGAAAACGTTCCGGACGATGTCGAGCCGGAGATACCTCTCCACCCCGACCACCCGAACCGCGGCTACCGGCGACCGGGACTGGAGAGGGAAGACGGGAAAATCAGGGTCTTGATCGATGAGGATGACCTGGAGGAAGGCTTCCTCCGTCTGAAAGGTCTCTGCAACATAGAGGTCGAGGACGGTGAGGCGAGGTACGTCGATGGCGACCACACCGTGGCGGTGGAGCGGAACGCACCGATAATCCACTGGGTGCCCGCCCGTGGAGAGGAAGCTGTCGTGGTGATGTCGGACAACACGAGAACGGAGGGCAGGATAGAGCCCTGTTCGATAGAAATCGATGAGGTCGTACAGTTCGAGAGGTTCGGTTTCGTGCGGTGCGAAGACTCAGAAGAGAACGTTTTCTACTTTGCGCACCGCTGAGAAGGTTTTAACACTTCTAGAGCGGCTCTGTGACTCAAGGGTAATTACGTCATCCGATGCAACTTTGTTTATATGACTCGAGAGCTAATCATAGCCTGGGAGGGGGATTATGTCTCAGCTATCACACAAGTTAGGCTTCTGTGTAATCTGTGGTGACCGGGTCCATTCCGATGATAGTTACCTCAAGGCACGAGAAGGTTACTGCCACCGGAAATGCATAACCGAGACATCGGTAATGGCCTGAGAGCCACCTTTTTTCCTTTATTTTATTTAAACTGGACCAGATGGGAACTAAACCATCCGGGTTCGAATGGTTTCTCGAACAGCCTTCGCTTATGCGAATGATGGGAAGAGCGGGAATCGAACCCGCGACCTCTGCGTGTCCCACGAACTTCACAAAGTTCGATCATGTTGCTCCGCGCTCGACAAAGTCGAGGCGGGCTTCATGTTTTTATTTAATCATCAAGGTCCCTACGGACCTCTCATCGCTCATAAAGCTGTTATGAGCGCAGCGCTCTTACCGACTGAGCTATCTTCCCTGAACAAAGAAAGGTGAGGGGTCAAGTTTTATGAAATGTTCAACTGTCGGGGTCGAAGAACTTTTCTACCTCTTCGTCGAAATCGATGACCGGGTAAATCCTGTTTTCTTCGGTGGGCAAGCCTTTCAGTGCGGCTCTGACCTTTGGAGTTGCGCCGGGAGGATTGCCTAGCTGGCTCTTCAGCTCTTCCAGCATGCCTTCAAACCTGCCTTTGAAAATCCTCCCTCCAGAACGGTACAGCTCTGCCTCTCCTGTCATCGGGTGGAATCTGTATACCGTCCTGTTAAGCCACCGGCTAGAGCCGTCGTCTTGGACTACTTCTGTATCTAAAGGATTGACATCAGCTTCCGGCTCCTCGACTAGGTAGTTGACCAGTTCGTAAGACGGGGAGTTCTGCTCTTCCACAGTGACACCAGTCTCCCAGTCATGGAGCGTGTGCCCCTGTATCCAGATTTCGTAGGTCCTTGTTGGCACTTCGATACGTGAGCTGTAGAACTCGACATCGAAGCCGTGCTCGAACGGACTGTCACTGTCTTCGATAGCCTCTGCTATGGTGGACGTTACCCTTTCTGTTACACCTGTCTCTTTCACAATGTCCGGCAGTAAAACAGTGCCGTCCCTGAACCGGACTACTTCTTCGGTACCTTCTCTTACCTGGGTGCTCTTCATTCCTTCATCCGGCTCCATCAGACCGGCTGAAATGTCGAGGCTTGCTGGCATCCTTGGTGCTCCAGCGTCTCTCACAGGACCGATGAAAAAACCCTCGTGTATAACCTGGAGCCCGCCGCCTACCCGGTACTTCCGCATATAAGAGCTTTATACAGGAGTGAATATAAAAAATGGTTCAGGGGTTTGGGAGGTCATTGAAGGCGTCCCCGATGCCCGAGACGCCTTCCATGTAGGCGTCGTTGACGAACTCTTCTGCGGTTTGACTGCCAAGCTCATCGCCATAGGCATCCATCCGTGCCTGTACTTTGGCTGTAGCCGCTGTCTCCACGTCGCTCATGTCCCAGCTGTATTCCTCTGAGAGGAAGTCTCTGAAGCCGGAGACATCGCCTTGGTACTGAAGCTCTCCGGATCTGAAGACGGCGATTCTATCCTCAGTTGGTTCAAGCAGGGCGGTTGGCCTGTCGAAGTGTACTACTCCGTCATCTGTCTCCATGTGTTCAAGGTCGTAGACCTTGATGTCGCCCTCAAATATATCCTCCCTGCTTACTGCGACTTCATGGTCATTCATCAGCTCCATACTGACATCATCCGTTACCTCCCATGTGTAGCCTGTCTCGTATCCGCCTCGCTCGGCCTCCACCGAGGGCATCCCCTCCGGTACCACCTGAGAGGCGTCGAAGTAGAAGAGTCCGTCTATCGCTGGTAGTGGACTACCTTCATCTCTTCCTGCAGTTTTGTAGGTTTCTACTATGTTTTCTCCGATTCTTGTACCTCTTACGGTTTCCGGGATTCCTAGCTCCACCAGATCTTCTGTCTCTCTTACAAAAGCTGTTTCTTCGGTTCCTT
>CAZAII010000055.1:0-5621 GCA_964485165.1 uncultured archaeon
AAACGAGCCCGCAGGGATTTGAACCCTGGACCTAGCGGTATCTTCTCACAGCTTTCTACAGGAAAGCTGTTCGAGCACTCTTCTCCACTTGGAGAATGTGCGTCTCGAAGCTCGACGTTCTCTTGCTTCTCAATCCTTGTCCTGCACGGCAGGACTTGAGGAGCCGAAGCCGCTCGCTCTGTCCTGGCTGAGCTACGGGCCCACACTCTGGCTGTAAATTGCTCTGATTGATAAAGCGGCGTTCGGGATTCTATGCTCTACCGCTTTAACAAGAAAGTTCCGATGAAACCCTTAAATAAAAATTGGGAAGCATATCAGATGTGTCAGCTCTTTACGCGACCTGTCTTTCGCTGTGTCTGCGCTTTCCCTATCTGCAATCAGGCGGCGGCCCGCTTGTTTTTTTGAGCTAACCTGTAAGTCAATAGCCAAGTTCCTTTTCTAGCGACTTCAGGTCTAGGTAGGTAGAATATGGGCCCTTATTCTCGGCTCCTGCCATTGCTGCCTTAATCCACTCGTTGTATATTTTCGGCCAGCTGTAGTTCTTGTCGATTACCTCTGGATTGTCCGATTTCACATCGACTACGTGTAGGTTGAGGAAGCCGCTATCTCCTCCTTTTGAGCTGACCGCACAGGCGAGCCATACTATGTCCTCTTTTGGAACGGGTTTCTGGTCCCAAGGAGTTGAGAGGATGGTTATCCCTTCTCTGAGTCCGGCTTTCTTGCCCGGGATACCGAAGCCTGAGCCGTCATTCAATGTCTCGGTAAGTCCCTCTACATCTCCTTCACTGAGCCTGTCTGCGTATCGAGCACCTCTGTCGACATCCGAGGCACGGGGATGACAGTGCCAGAATATCCGGTTCCGTCCACTTTCGCCCCACATCACGTCAAAGTGTTCGTCTCGGGGAGTTGTTGAGGTCTTTGAATCGTAGGTGTCCCAGTTCTCGAATTCTTCTAGTAGGATTTTCTGGTCACCGAGTCTTTTGGAATAGAAAAACCCTCCGGACTCTCGCACATCTCCTTTAACTGCGGCTTCTCGGGTTGCTCTACTGGCATCTCTGAGTGCACTGTTTTTTACATATATTACCGGCCTGTTCCTGAGGACCTTTTCCCCGTACTCGAATCCCCTGTTCTTGAGTTTCTCTGCAAATTCGCGTGCGTATTCTTCCTCAAAACGGGTTATTCGCTTCAGCTCGTTTTCGGCCTCAAAAGAGTTGTAACCGGACTTTCGGGAGAGGTAGCCTTTCTTCCGGGCCCAGTTCAGGTAGGTCTCGTATTCCTTTATCTCGCCTTTCAACGTCTTAGCCGCCATTTTTCTCGCTTTACCGCTGTTGTAATCTAGGTCCTCTGTAAAGAATCTTGACATCCTTCTTAGCTGGATTTCCTCGATGAATTCGTTGTACTCCCAGAATTTGTTCCTGAATTGTCTCTCTGCCTTGATACCTCTGAGAACGGCCTGGTAATCCAGTATAAGTCGGGATCCATCGATGCCCAGTCTAGGCCGCTGCAAATCCATCTTGACAGCAAGCAGATTGTTTCTGAATTCCTCGATTACGCCGATAACCTCTTCCCTTTTCTCTCGTTCCATCTCCAGCTTCTGTATGGACTCCTTGAAGACCCCGATTTCATTTTTCAACTGGTCGGTAAATTGCCGAAACTTCTTGAACTCTCCCCTCAAGCTCATTCTCTCAAGGACGAATTATAGCTTCCCTGTTTTATTGTTTATCAGGGATTAATACGGGTCTAAGTTCGGTTTATCGATAGGGAAGGAAACGAGTAGTTGGATTTGAATTCGAAGCCTTGCTTCTGCGTTCAAATCACTCCCTTGAGCATCTTTAGATGCAGGCGAAGCATCAGCGGAGGGATGCTTCTTGCAGCAAACGAAAAGTGTTTGCAGGGGGCAGGATTTGAACCTGCGAACTCCTGAGAGACAGCGCCCTGAACGCTGCGCCTTTAACCACCCGAAAACCAGAGTTCACCGGGCTTTGGCCACTTGGCTACCCCTGCATTTTGCCTGCCATTTGTTTTAAGGGGTTGGCAGGCGAACTTTGGCTACCCCGGCATATTGACTCCAGTACTGCTGGAAGTCTTAAATAAGGAGGGATGAGCCTGGAGAGGATATGAACGGAAAGACCGGATATCCGTTCCATCGATCCCGGAAGCCATTCAGAGAATGGCTTGTATGATCGAACTTTATGAAGTTCGAGCCCGGAGGGATTTGAACCCTCGACCTACAGCTATCTCCTGGAGATCGGAAATCTTATGAGTCCTCGTCTTGCGACGCAGGACTTGTGGCTTAGGAGGCTGTCGCTCTTCCGCTGAGCTACAGGCCCTTTGTTGTTCAGGTTGTCCCCTGTATTTTTATCCGTTCACAGTGGAAGCAGGAAGAACAGGCCTATCCCGAACAGACCGGAGAAGGCTATAGGGATGGAGACGTTGTGCCGCAGATCGCTGTTCGTGACCTCTATGAGCACTATTTTCGAGGCCGTGCTTCCCACTATCGAAAGCAGAACCATCCCCAGAGTCACCTCGATATCCAGTCCGCCGGAAGTGAAGGAGGATGCTGCCGAGGTCGCGACCGCCGCGGAGGAGACCATTCCGCCCGCGAGCGCGGTGAGATAGAGGCCCGCGGACCCAAATGTCTGCTTCAGCGTCTCCGAGGCGACTGCGACTGCAAGGAAGATGGTGGCGAACTTTATGCCGGACTTAAGAGAGAAGGGAGACTCTATCTCCAGATCTATGTTCTCCGTCTGCTGTTTCAGGAGGTACGAGATGCCCAGAAGCGGAACCACCATCCCTGCAGCGGGCAAGTAAAGCTGCCGGAGGATAGACGGATTTGAGGCCAGGAAAGGCAGGAATATGGCGGTCGCAATCGCCACGTTCCGGACTATCATGGAAGAGTTGGTGAGCAGCAGTGAGGAAGAGACAGAGTTCATCAGATCAGGGTTCTCATTCGCTATCCGCGACATCACTCCGGTGGTGGCGAAAGAACTCGCGACACCTCCGAGAAGCCCGGTAAGGTATATGCCCGAGGAGCCGCTGAGCTGTCTTATAGAGATGTAGGCGAGGAATTCCAGCGCGAGGACAAACACGACAAGCAGCATCACGTTGCTCGGCACGATGTTGAAGGGTGTAACTGCATGTGATGGCAGGATGGGCATCAATATGAATGCGATAGCAGCGAGCTGGAGAGCCTGTGAGATATCCCTGCTGCCCATCTTCTCGATGTAGTGGTTGAAAGTCCGTTTCTCGGCCAGCAGCAAAACCGATATTATGGCGAGCGCGGTCGCCTCCTGGTAGAGGTCGTAGCCTATCATCACGCCCAGAACCGCGGCTACGAAGACCGCGACAGATGTGGTAAAACCTATATGCTCGCCTTTCTGGTACATCCTGACTATAACGACTCCCAGGGCTATAGCGGAAACCATAGTCAGGTATATCGCGACGAATATAGGGGTGCCGGCCTTGCCTGATATCGCAACTACGCCGGGCGCGATGCCTGCCAGAAGGGAAAGAGTTCTGACTCCGGCGTACTTCTCGTCGGGTGTGTTCTCCCTCTCAAGGCCTATCAGACCTCCCATCGCGATGGCCATCAGGGCCTCCATCAGGAGTTCTGGGGCTCCAAGCATCGGGTACCAGTGAAGAATGGAGCCGGGCTGCTTAAAATAATTTCCAGGCTATGCCGCAGGTCTTGCCTGGTTCTGGCCGCCGCCTGCGGTTACCTGTGGCTCTGCGCTTTTTTCATCTACTTCGAGGTCTCTGATCATCCTTTCTAGCTCTTCTCTGTCGCTCTCCCTCGCTCTTTGACTCATCGCCCTCTCCTGGTCGAAACCAGCCGGGTCGTAGAACCTCACCCTGCTGGTCCCGGGTTCCACCATGACGTTCCGGTCGTAGAGGTCTCCGTCGGCGGGCAGGAACTCTTTGAGCGTTTTTATGTACCTCAGCTGTTCCGCCACGGCTTTAAGGTCGATACCGTGGTCTTCTGGGTCGACGTCATCCGTGTGTTCCGGAAAACGCCCCGTGAACTCGTTGATTTCAAATCCGTCCACTTCCTCCATCACGTAGCCCTGTACATCGCCGTTCTCGTCTGTCACGACATCCAGTGGCGCGGCGTAAAGGCCTGGCATGAACTGGTCGTAGACCTGCTTTAGCTCCTTTAGAGCTATGTACTCTTTCTCTATGGAGTCGTATGTCTCCCCGAACCTTTCGGGGCTGTTCCTATCCGCTTCAGCCTTGTAGAATAAACCGTTCCCCAGGGAGCGCGTGGTTTCGAGGTCTCTTTTCATATATGTTGTTATGTTTTAGTAACATATAAACTTTACTCTTCCTCATCCTCTGCGAGCGCCTCTATCGGGTAGGTCTTCGAGCACTGTGGGTAGCCCTCACAGCCCCAGAAGTAGCCGTAGCGGCCCTCTTTGACCTTCATCGGCATCCCGCAATCGGGACATGCGACCTCTTTCGGTTCCTTCTCCCTGTGTTTCTTGCAAACCGGCTGTCCCGCCTCGTTCGTCTTCGTGGCGGAGCTACCGCAGAACACGCACTTAGACATCTTGGTTTCTTGGGCCATGTCTCACAATAAGAGGAAATCGTTATGAAAGCTTCCTAAATAACTGAGCTGACTATTTCTTCCATACTATCAAAAGCCTCTGGAGGGGGCAAATAATGCGCTCCTGCGACCTTACCATCCAAGCCTATTATGATTTCGTTAAAATTGTTCTGGATCAGGCTATTTTTGATCTCCCTCGCTTTTTCTCTTGATAGAAGATGACCCAGAAAATAGCCATTACCTGTCTCTCTAAATTTACTCTCATCAGGTAAATAATTTGTGAAGACCCCCAGTTCTCCTTCTTCTTTTTTTAGGTTTCCATCTCTGTCTGTCTGAGCGATATATTTGAGCAAATTTTGAACCTTGTCGCCTTTCGGAAGAATCACGTTCCGGGTTTCGTTTGGGCTTATTATTGAATATGTTAAATGTACTCTGGTGTTCCCAACCCTATACTCTTTAGCTGTGAATTCTGTTCCGAAGAAATTTCTCTTCCCTTCAAGTTTTGGACCTCCTCTCAAGATATTTTTATTTCCGATTTCTAGAATGGTCTGAAGTATATTCCGGGTATGTTCCTCATTTAGATAGAAAGGATTTCTATTATAGTTCTGATCCCCCAATTTGAAAACCTGCTGGCTTGAGTCTCCGGAAATACCGGGATAAATCGTCATGAGCTTCATCGCCTGTACATCTCCTTCACTAGCGATTCTATCTGTCATCCACTCCCGTGAATTGATTATCTTGTGTCTTATGTCGTTTGCCTGAAGGATTGGGATAAGTTCCTTGCAAACCTCGTAGCCGTCCTCGGGAGTTGCGGTTATATGAAGCTTAAATCCCTGTCGTGGAGTACTATAATTCGGGCGAGGGTTAGGGTAAGAACACCAGCTGCCCGGGTCATAAGATACAAGTTCATCGCTTGAGATCCCGATCTCATCTCTCGGATTAATATTGGATTGGGGATCCGCCAGTAAGTCTCGCCATTCTTTCCCCTCCGAGGGACCGGGTTGCTGTTTTGCTACCTGTTCAAGAAGTCCTATTATCTCCTCTATTTTCTCTATCTCCCTTTCAAGCTCTGCAATCT
>CAZAII010000056.1:0-5537 GCA_964485165.1 uncultured archaeon
TCTGAAATCTAATAAGGTTTTGGTCAGGCCGTGAACTGCTTCAGGCCGCTCTGCCGGTTTTCCTTGCCGAAAAGGCTCTGGAGCGTCTGTTTCAGTATGAGGATCTGCTGCCGGACGTAGGGCGATACCTGGAACTCGTCGATTATCTCCTCGCTCGGGATCATGTACTTTTTGATGGTGCCCTCGGATATGGTGAGAACTATGTTGCCACCGCAGCCCGGGCACTCCGCCGTCGTCTTGCCGGAGGCCGCGATCGTCTGGGCGGTCATCGGCACCCTACGGAACTTCTGGTTGCAGTCGATACACCTCATGTCCTGCCTGGAGAAACTCCTGAGATTGCCCTTTATATCCGGTATAAAGTGCTTCTTGAGGAGTAGCTCCGCCACCGCGTCCTCATCCACCGCCTTGAGTTTTTCACCGAGTCCAAGCTGTGCGGAAGTCTTCTCACTCATCTCGTTGAGCGTCACGTACTCGCTCTGGATTGGGCCGTTTCCCACGTCTTCCGTCTCGTGCGTATAGCCGTGCTGGAAAGGCTCATCCGTGTAGACTACGTCCTCTCCTGTCGGGACATCCGATTCCAGCTCCCAGGGCTTCACGTAGTCGTGGGTCTCACGGTAGAAACCCAGAGGGTACTCGCTGACCGTCTCTATAGCCCAGGCCTCATCATCTACCTCGTCTGGGTTCAGGACGGTCGAAAGGATGAGGGGCGCGTCCATGGTCCTCGCCCCGGTCATGTCGGGCAGGAACTGCCGCGAAAAGTTCAGCAGGCCGTCCATCAGCAGGAGTATCGCGTCCTCGTCCCCGTCGGCATTCCTCCTCTTCGCGGCGTGCCAGTAGGGATGTGCGTAGATACCCTTCGCATCAGTGAACCCTATTATGCGTCCAACCGTTCCTCCGGAGGTGTGGGGAGCGAGCCCGATAACCAGTTCGCCGATAAGGTCCTCTTTTGAATCCACATTGTAGTACGGTTCGAGGCCGTAGAACTGCTCCAGGAGTTCATCGACGAAAGACGCGACCCGGACGAAGTAGTCGGTCGCGGTTAGAGATGCGTCGCCGTCGGGTATTATTATGTCCTGCGGCTTCAGCGCCAGGATCTGGTCCCGCGACTCCAGTTTTTCACCGTCTACATCCTCCCCGTATCCCATCTTCCTCAGCTTTTCAACCGACACTCCTATCTCCCGGGGCCGGAAATGGGTCATCGGGAGATCGGTCGCATCGTACCGCACCGTGCCGTCCTTGTTGACGTACAGATCATACTTCTGCCTCAGCAGGCCTTTCTCGATAGGCTCCACGTGCCGGTGCTTCCCGCTCATCCCTCTGACCGACTTCAGCAACTCCGGCGGCTCGTCCATGTCAAGGTTGTCGAGGGCGCGATCCATAAGGCGCTTGACATCTATCTCTGTCCTTTTATACCTGTTCAGCCTGCTGCTTCCACACTTGCCGCATCCCTCGACCTCTTCATCGAACTCCTTTCCACAGTCAGCGCAGAACCAGACCGGCTCCGCCGGGTTACCTGTCTCCGGGTTGTAGGAGAAGTAAGTGTAGTCGCCGGTCTCGGGGTCCTGATTGTGGATTATCGATGTAGTGGTGGAGCCCGCACGGTAGGTCGCGGTGAGGTTCCTCATCCTTCCGCCCTCACTCTTCCCGCATGGGAACAGCAGCTGGGGCTTTCCCTTGATAGTCCTCCTCTCCGCCTTCTCCGGCCTACCCATCCTCGCCCCCAGGTACTGGGGCGACTGTTCGCGGACCTCGATGCCCGACACCTCCTCGATGAAGCCGGGGATGTCATCCGGGTCCTTTATTTCCGACAGCAGATCCTCTTTATACTCGCCCGGCCTAAGCAGTATCTCCATCGCCTCGAGCTCATTTTCCTCTATCTCTACCTTCCCTTTTGCGACCTCGTGCTGTGCCAGGATGTCCTCCAGGCACCGCTTCGCCTTCGAACCGGGCTCTATACCTCCCTCGCAGAGGTCTCGGTAAAGGGCCTTGAACCTGTCGGGCGAGGTCTCGTTCCAGTGGTGGGTCCAGGAGGGATGGAAGGGAACGCCTGTCGCTTTAGATATCTTCTCGGCCTCAGAGGGGGACGGATCACGCTTCGAGAAGTCGCGGCCGAGCTTCATCTCCTTCTCCTCGAGTGCTTCCTCAAGTTCGCGTTCCCACCACTCGCTAACGTATGGGGACGGTAAAAGCTTCTTCCCGTTCTCAAGGAACTCTCCTACAGGTACGAGTATATCCCCCAGGAACAGTATCTGATCGATGCGGTTCTCCACCTCCCTCGCCTCCTCCCGGGTCTCAAGCCTGACCACGTCACCACTCTCTAGCTTCACCACGGGAGGATGTATGGATTCACAGGGTGTTCCCACCGTAGACTTGCTAGGGTACTCGAGCTTGAGCTGTGTCCCGACCGCGAGGAAACGCTCGGTCACCTCCATTGTCGCGGGGTGGAACGATGTGGCTGCGAGACCGTTGGTCCGGGACCTGCCGTAACGGAGTCGAAAGCCTCCCTTCCTGCCCGGATGCGCTAACACCGGCCGGCCAGCAGTCAGCGAACCGAGGTACTTGTCGGAGGGTGTGTACTTCTCCTTGTCTTCGCCGTTCTCAGAGTCAGAGCTGTGTATCTCGTCCTGGAGCTCCAGGTAGTCGGATACCCAGCCCCAGTGCTCCAGACCGAACTCCTCGCCCCAGCTCTCTATCCGTTTCTCCATCTTCGGGGCCTTGAGAGGAAGTCCATCCAGGTAGACAAGACACATACCTCCCCTTATCCGGTTGGTATCGACACGGTCGAGGTCCTTGTAGTTGGATACCTCCTTCTGCTCCGTGGGGCTTCCTGTCACCTCCACAGGAACGTTCTCCGCGATCTTCTTGGTCTCCCTCCGGTCAGGATTGTACTGCTTCGCGGTCACTCTATTGTAGTAGTCCTCCACCTCGGTGGCGTAGCGCTTCACAATCGTCTCCGACGGCTTGAACCTATCGAGGCCGACCTTTATCCTGACATAGTCGGCGAGAAGGACGCTCATCGCAGAGGCGGTTCCCCCCGCAGAGCGGATGGGACCGGAGTAGTAGACCGCGAGGTACTCGGTGCCGTCATCGTTCTCACGTATCTTTACGTCCCCGATACCCTCAAGCGGTGCGGTGGTGATGCCGCCCGTCATGTAGGATACTCCTACGCGGATACCTGCGTCGCACGCCTTCTCCAGCTCGTCGAACTCATAGAACTTTCCCTCTGCGATCTCCCGCGCAATCTCAAACGCGACACGCTCGTCGTTCTTGCCGTACTCGTCCTCGAACTCCTTGATACGTTCCGCTATACCCTGGTCCTCCAGCTCTGGGAAAAGCGCGGCAATGACGAGCGAAGATGCCTTCTCTGGCAGGTTGGTCGCGACCGGGATGTCCACGCGCTGCTCCGGGTCTTTTGACTGGGCGCGCGCCTTCTCGGCTACCTCGTACGCCCTGTCGGTTTCATCCTCTATCGACTGGAAGTACTCCTCATACTGCATCAGAACTGTTTCACCTCCGAACTGCTGTCAGTTCGATCAACATAAGCGGCTTCGCTACGCTCAACCGCTTCCGAAAGTACATTAGTTCCTATTCTCAGAACTGTTTCACCTCGGTGTTCCTGGTCTTGTAGTCGACCACCGTCACCTTCCCAGGGTCGGGTTCGTGACCTACCCGTTTCTGGAAGTCGGTCTGGGCCTGGAAGGTCGAGGCACACACCACGTTGACATCCTTGTAGCTCTGGTTCACATGTGAGTGGAAGTGCCCTGCGACGAAGACATCCGGCTCCCGCTCGATGGTCAGGTAGTCTTTATCCTCAGGCGCGAGAAGGTTGGTGCCGAAGGTCGGGGCGAGGTGGCGTCGCTTCAGCAGATCTATCATGACGTGGTGTGGCTCCTGGTAGGCCTTCTCCCTCAGCTCCTGTATCTGGGCCACGTGGTCGTCAAAAGAGTAGCCGTGGTACATGAGGTTGAGGATGCCCGAGGACTCGATACCGTGGAGCTTCACCCACTGCGGGTTCTGGACAAGGTGGACGTTGTTGAAGTCGGAGATCCTCGGGAGCGCCTTATCCGGAAGCGAGGGCTGGGGCTCCGCAAGCCTTACTATGTCGTGGTTTCCCGGCCCAACTATCACCTGGAGTGATTCAGGCAGTTCCTCGACCCAGTCCTCAAACATCTCGTACTGGTCGTAGATATTCGTCACCTTCAGCTCGTCCTCCTGGCCCGGATAGGTCCCTACCCCCTCGACAACGTCGCCGGGGATGACAAGGTAGCCTATGTTCCTGGCTTCCTCCGAGCCCAGCCAGTCCGCGAACTCGTCCAGCCGTTTCTCCAGCGTGTCCTTCGAACCCAGGTGGAAGTCGGAGATATAGGCGGCACGGACCTTCTCCCGTGTTGTGTTCGTTCCCTGTGGGATCGGCAGGTCGGGTCTCACCACAGAGTCAGCATATATTATGTCACCACCAAGACTTCCTCTAACACCTATGACCTCGTCGGGGACGATGCGGTCGCCGTCCCGCTCCTCTACGAGCGCCTTGAAGCTACCGGTCTTGTCCTCAAGCTCGACTATGTAGCGGCCAGAGTTGGTCGAGTACTTGTCCCGGACTATGCCGATGACAGCCGCCTCCTCTCCCTCGTTCCTCATGTCGAGACGCTGGATCGCGACCGCTGACTTCAATTCCATCCGCCGCATCAAAAGCTTCTTCAGCCTGTCGTAACGGTCGTTGTAGTTGTTCAGGAATTCGGGTACATCCTTCTCCTCCCGGGAGATATCCGCGGTGTCAAGCACCTCGACCTTGGTCTGGATCCGGCGGGTCCGGCGGTCCTGGATGGTGACCGACCTCGATTCCTTGCTCTCGACCTCTACCTCCTGTTCTTGATCCTGTTCCCCGCTGTCATCCTCCCTGTTAGAACCGGTGGAATCGGTAGACTTCGGCCCACTAGCTGCCTCTTCTTCAGGATCCTGGATCGCTTCCCGGCCGGCGTCTTCAGCATCTTCAGGAGTTTCACGTATCTTGGAAAGCATCCTTTCCGAGATGTACATCGGGGTCGTATCCATCTCCTCGATCGTCTGGAGATCGTCCTGTGTAAGAGACTCCGCTACCTCTTTCTCTACTATGCATCCTTTCTTCGTCAGCTTCTTTACCGCTTTCTCGTTCAGGTTCTTCCCCCCCCGTTAACAGTAATTCTAGATGTAAAACTTTTCCTCGACCAGCTCCCGTATCCGGTCCCTGATCTCCTCGGAAAGATCGACGCTTATCTCCCGCGTCCTGCCGTAACGGCCCTTGGATATGACCTTGGCGTTGATGACCCCGAGCATGTCTAGCTCCGATATCAGGCCCGATACACGTCTCTGCGTTAAAGGTGAGACATCCATCTCCCCGCAGAGCTGCTTGTACTCGGAGTAGACATCGCCCGTCGCGACCTCGTCCTCACCCGCCATATCGAGTATGGTGTAGAGCACTATCTTCGAGTGCTTGGGCTGTGACCTCACCGTCTCCACCACCCGGTCGCGCTCGATCTTCTGCTGGGCCTCATCGACGT
>CAZAII010000057.1:0-5462 GCA_964485165.1 uncultured archaeon
AGGTCTTCGGCTACACCGAGGACCAGCTGAAAGGCAAGGGAAAGCAGTCAGGTCTCGGTCGCTTTGGATAGGAAATAATAAGGACAAGTGTTTAATCCAAGTTCATGGTTCTGGGATTCTCCGGGTTCGCGGCAAATGCGGTGATAGGACTGGTTTCTATTGTCCTCGTGGTCTTCGGCGCGGAGAAAGTGGTCCAGAAGATGGAGCGTGTCGCCAAGTACTACGGCATCTCTGAGGTCGTCATCGCGATGACTATAATATCTGTAGGGACAAGCCTTCCTGAACTCGCACTCCATCTCGTCGGTTCTTTCCGGATTCTCGGCGATCCCGGCAACCTCCAGCTCTTCCAGACGGTTTCTGCCACGGTACTCGGCAACAACATCGGTTCGGATGTTGTCCAGCAGACACTGGTTCTCGGCCTGGTGGTGATGTCGGCGGCCTGGATAAAGAACTCGAAGAGGTTCACCTTCTCCAGGACCTTCCTGAAGAGAGATTATGCTCCCATGATGGGTACAACATTAATGACCCTTATACTTGCCTGGGACGGCCTGCTGTCCCGACTCGACGGTCTCATACTTTTCGGGAGTTTCGTGGCATACATGTCCTACCTCTACACCACCCGGAAGGAGCAGCTGCTGAGGCAGGGCGACGGGCAACCCAGCAGCCGGCCAAGATATGACTTAGTGGTCGGCATAATCTTCATGGTAATAGTGATTTACTCTGCGGACATCTTCCTGAGGGTGGTCGAACTGGGTATCGCCGCTACCGGCCTCAGCGGCTCTATGATAGGTGTGGCCGTCGCAGGCGTTGTATCCGCGATGCCGGAGATGGTGACGGCTATCTCGGGGCTCAGGCAGGGAGCAGAAGGTATATCGCTCGGCACGCTTATAGGAAGCAATATAACCAACCCCTTGCTGGCGATAGGTCTAGGTTCTATAATCTCGACCTACGCTGTTCCCCGCCCTCTGGTGCTCTGGGACCTTCCAATGGAAACTATAACTGCCGGAATCCTGCTGGTTTACCTTCTCAACAAGGAGAGGATAGGGGACCTGCTCGCTCCAGTGGCAGGTTTCCTGGGAATGGAGTCAGTTAAGAAGAAGCTTGAGGGAACGAGAGATCTTGAACTTACGATGGCCGGAGCCTTCCTGCTGGTACTGCTCTACGTGTTCTACCTCTACGTCCGGTGGCAGTACTTCCAGATTGATTTCTGACTCGATTCCCTTTTAAAGATTGTTTTCTGAAACTGAGTCTGGTATGAGCACTCAGAATACTTCAGCGATTACGGATTCCTATACGGAGAAAAACGATCCTACAGAGCGAGCAGTTTACGACGCCGCAGTTAGCTTCCTTGAGTACGCTGACAGGGGGGCAACACTTGAGGATATCAAAGAATACGTTGAAAATTCACGTGTCTGGAGCACCGAAATATCGGCAGGACAGGTCTGTAGGATACTTGAAGAGGGCGAAGACATCTCTGTCGGCGTTACAGGGATATTCAGTGACGACATGGAGGTACAGCCCGCTTACTACCTTGACCGCTGATTTTACTTGAAGACCTCACCGGTTTCTAGGGACCATAGAAGAAGGTCGAGCTCCTTGATACCGATCCCGGTTTCCCGGGAGAGTTCCCTGGCTTTTTCCTCTACCCTGAGGTATTCCTCGCGGCTGGTTGGCGGATCCGTGGATTCTATGACGTCTAGTTTTACCAGTTTTTTCACTATATGGCCGGAAACAATAGCAAACCCGTTCCCGTAGCCCACGTTCCTGAGAAAGTGGGAGGCGGCTTTCATCCCCACGCCTTTCAGGTTGTCCGCAAGCCAGTCCCGGCTGACTTCAAGGTTATCCGGGTCCACTTTCTCTTTCAGCTTCAGCTCTTTCGTGGGGTTGGAGAGAGTAGGCTGGGAGAGCAGTTCTCGGTTACCGACTATGTAATCCGCCTTCTTCTCCTCGTACTGGATGCCGTGATCCCTGAGGATTCCGGATATCTCATCCTTCGTTCCCTCCATCAGCAGGTTTAGGGAGTCGAGTTCCTCTACCGCTTCCCAGGACTTTTTCGCGGAGGTCTGGGAGGTCAGTATCACGAACACCAGCTCCATGAACCAGCGGTAGTCGGAAGCAGTTCTAAGGGCTTCAAAGTCCTCGAGCCTATCCGCTATCGATTCCTCTCTTTCTCTGTATTCCTGTTTCAGTTCCTCGGGTGTCATGCTACTGGAGCGCCTGGTCTATCCTGGAGCTGAGGCTTCCGTACCTCCAGTTGTCTACCTTTTCCCCGTTGACGTAGACACTGGGTGTCGAGGAGACCCCGGCACTCTGACCGTAGTTCCTGTCCGACCTTACTTCGGCCGCGGTGTCCTGGTTCTGTATACAGCTCCTCAACTGTTCGTAGTCAAGGCCTTCAGTGTT
The DNA here is from genome assembly GCA_964485165.1 of uncultured archaeon. Lineage (GTDB taxonomy): Archaea > Nanohalarchaeota > Nanosalinia > Nanosalinales > Nanosalinaceae > CAZVPZ01. The sequence continues at coordinate 2,404 of CAZAII010000057.1, forward strand.
ATCACGGGCTATCTGCACCATCAGGTCGGTCGTTACCCACTGCTCTGATTCGGGGCCCTGGTTATCGTAGACCGCCTTGTGGAAGTCCCAGAATGCTTCGCTATCCTGTTCATGGACGCATTCACCGGCGACCGCGGCCTGGGTGGAACCCGGGCCGAGGAAGGCAAAGTTGACGAAGTAGAACTTGACCTCGCCTGAATCGATGTAGTTACGCTTGAGCTGTGGGAAGACCGTCACCTCGAACTGCCTGCAGAACGGGCAACGGTAGTCGCCGAACTCGACGACGGTGACCGGTGCGTCTTCCTCACCCATGAAGGGCTCGTCTTCCAGCTGTGACTCGTCAAGCGTCCCGCTGCTTCCTCCGGCACTGTTCACGAGCTGCAGGGCGACGAAACCGAGGAAAACGACCGCTACGCCTCCCCCGAGACCGTATCCAGCCATCCGCTTCCGTTTCCTTAACTTCTCTTCTTTCTTCTCTTCTTTCTTCCTGTTGGCTTTCTTCACCTTGTCCTTCTGGTGGGAGTTGAGCTCGTCCTCGTGTTCCTCACCCCAGTGGAGGTGTAGTTCTCTTTCACCGTCGAACTCTTCTCCGCAGAAATCACACTCTACCATACTCCGGTTATGTGGTGCCTATATTTTTAACTTAAACTATCTGTTTTGGAACTATGGCTGTTATAGAACAGGTTCTGGCCTACGGCACCTTGCTTGTGGACATGGCGCTCGCAGCCGCGCTCCTGGCATACATCCTGAAGAGGTTCGGCCGGGTGGAGCTGGAGTTCCTGGAGCCTGTTCACCGGATATTGAACCGCTACAGTACGGAGATAGCTTTCAGCATCGCGTTTATCGCGACCGCGGGAAGCCTCTACTTCTCGAACGTCCTAGGATACGAGCCGTGCAGGTTCTGCTGGTTCCAGAGGATCTTCATGTACCCGCTCGTGCTCCTGCTCGGCACCGGGCTTGTGCTGGAGGACCGGCGTGTGAGGGATTACGTGGTGCCCCTGGTGGTTATAGGGATTCCGCTGGCGTTCTACCACTCGCTGATGCAGAGGTTCGAGCAGTTCCACTCAGCCGGCTGTTCGATAACGGCGGTTTCATGCGCCACAGAATACACCTTCCATTTCGGCTACATCACGATACCTGTTATGTCCCTCACGGCCTTTATAGCCATCCTGGTGCTTGTCTGGAGGTTTGGTGGGGAATAGAAAAAGTAAAGAAAAAGCGTTTCCCGGTCAGCAGAACTCGCAGACTTCCTCTTTCTCGTCTGCCTTCTCCTCGTCCTCGTACTGGTTCCTGCAGTCCTCGCAGCAGAAGGTGTTGCCTTCGTCGTCCGTAACCGGGTCGTCTCCGACATCCTTGCCGCAGACATCACAGGTCTCGGCGCTGTCGTCGTCTCCTCCACCTAGTAGTCCCATGTTCCACTAGTTGTCGAGACCTGGATTTAAAGATAGGCCTGTAGTAATAATGAAGATTGACGTTAGGGAACGGTGCAGGAAAACGGGGATAAGCTGGTTAGATATCTCTTTCACCGAGCAGGAGGTCGAAACCCTTTGCCATCCCGAGGTTGAAGAGGGCGAAGGCTCCGAAGGCGCCTGCGATCCAGGTCCAGTGCCTCAATCCGAGCGCCGCGACCTCGAAGAACCCTGCTACCGGTGAGTAGAGAACCAGAAGCTGGAGCAACAGCGAGGTGCCTATGGCCGCTACCAGCCACCTGTTGGAGAATATGGACTGGTTGTACCGCGACCTGATAAGCTGGATACGCACCATCTCCACCGCGACAAGGAATGTGAAAAGCAGTGTCTGCGCGATTATGAGATCGCCTGTGACGCTCAGGGCGTAGAAGAAGAGCGGTAGCCCTGTAAGGCTCATTATCAGCCCGATGCCGAAGATAGAGGCTATCATCCTTCTGTTGATCACGGGCTCGTTCTCTCCCCTTGGCTTCCTGTCCATGATGCCATCCGCCTTCGGGTCAGCCCCGAGCGCGAGAGCCGGAAGACCGTCTGTCACGAGGTTGATCCAGAGCAGCATTATCGGCGTGAGTATAAGGGCCTCCTTCTGCTGTGTGAATATCTCGGGGAAAAGAAGGCTTCCGATCAGGACTCCCAAGAAGACGACCAGGACCTCTCCGGCGTTCGCGGAGAGCAGGTAGTTCACGAACTTCCGTATGTTGTCGAAGATTCCGCGCCCTTCCGCGACCGCGTCCCTTATCGTCACGAAGTTGTCGTCCTGTAGTACCATGTCGCTCGACTGCTGGGCGACGTCCGTCCCCCGAATCCCCATCGAGATTCCCACGTCCGAGTTCTTCAGGGCGGGAGCGTCGTTGACCCCGTCGCCGGTCATCGCCACGCTATGGCCGTTTTCCTGCAGCGCCTGGAGTATCCTTACCTTGTGTTCCGGTGAGACGCGGGCGAATATCTCCACCTCTTCTACTTTCTGGCTTAGTTCTTCGTCCGATATCTGTTCCAGCTGCTGCCCGGTCATAGCCCCTTCAGGGTCAAAACCTATCTCCTCACCGATTGCCTTCGCCGTATCTATGTTGTCACCGGTCGCCATGACCACGTGGATGCCAGCGTCCCGGCAGTCCTGGATCGCCTCCTTGACTTCTTCCCTCGGAGGATCTATCATCCCCTGAAGGCCGAGGAACACCATACCGTTCTCGATTTCCTCGTCGTCCGCGTCACTGTCATCGACCTGTTTACGGGCGAATCCCAGGACCCTGAGCGCGTTGCTGGCAAAGTCCTGGTTCTTCTCGATTATCCGCTGTCTCAGGTCATCATCCAGTTCTTTTTCCTCGCCGTCAAGCAGGACCCGGTCGCACCTTTCGAGTACGACCTCAGGTGCGCCCTTCATGTAGGCAGTGCCGTTATCGTCGATGACCGTCATCCTCTTCCTGTCGGATGAGAACGGTATCTCCCTAGCGCGTTCAACCGAGGTATCGATGCCAGCCTTAGCTGCGGAGACCAGTAGCGCGACCTCGGTTGGGTCACCGTAGTAATCCTTTTCCTCATCCTCCGGAGCTTTCTCCGCGTTATTGCAGACCGCACCGCACCTCAGGAGCGGTT
>CAZAII010000058.1:0-5141 GCA_964485165.1 uncultured archaeon
TGATGCCGCTGGGTGAGACCCACGGCGAAAGCAGGACATCGGAACAGAAGCAGAGCAGGAACCAGGCCTACCTCGAATACGGCCTGCGCGAAATCACGGAAAGAACGGGTCTTCTCTAGGAGCTATCCCTCATCTTCTTCGAAATCAAGCGCGGCAGAGTTGATACAGAACCTTTTACCGGTGGGGTCGGGACCGCTCCCGGAACTTCCAGTTCCGGTCGATCGAGTGAAATCCTCCGATTTCTTCGAGTCCTCGAAGACGTGGCCCAGGTGCGAACCGCATCGTGAACACACCACCTCCGTCCTTCTCATGCCGAGCGAGTTATCCTCCCTGAACTCGACGCTTCCCGGTAACGCGTCGTAGAAGCTGGGCCATCTACTGCTCTCGAACTTCGTATCTGAATCGAAAAGCTCGTTCCCACACGCCTTGCAAAGGTAAACCCCTTCATCATCCTTCTCAAGGTATTCCCCGCTTCCCGGCGGCTCAGTCCCGGACTGCCTCAGGACACGGTATTCTTCATCGGAAAGTCTCTCCTTCCATCCGTCCTCGCTTTCGGGTATGTCCTGTTCCTCCATGTAACGATTATCCAACCAGAGTACTATAAAGCTCGATCAATCCCTGCTCCACATCTCCGCCCTGATCATGCAGGTCGACCAGCCGGACGTAGCTTTCGGCGGCTTCTTCGGCCCTCTCCGGGTTAACTTCAGAGTACTCTATTTCCTTGGCCTCACGCGCGTGTCTACGGAACTCCTCTCTGTGGTCCTGTCTTTCGTCTTCATCCAGATCTTCGTCTTCATTGAAGGCGCTGTGACTCCGGAAGAACTCGAGCGTGTGTTTACCCCACTCCCCGGGAAGACCGAGAAATGATGCCGTCTCATCCAGTTTTGGCCCGACGAAGTCCCAGACCGGGTCATCATAGATCGACTCCCTGTCCCCGGCTGCAGCCTCTACAACCTCAGGAGGTATGTCAGCGTGTGGCTCCACCTCTTCGATACCATCGTCAACTATGTCGTGGAATATAAAGGCGTCAGTATAGGCGTTCGCCGCACGGACCTTGTCCATATGAGCGCCGTCGTAAAGACCTGTAAATAGCTCCTCGCAGGCGTCGCTGGCCTCATCATAGTTCTTCCTGTCATGGTTCAGCAGGAACTGGAAATGCTGGGCGGCGAGGTATGTCGGGGAAGACATCCCGGTATATCACTCTTCTTCTATACGCGGCGCGAGCACGAAGCTGAGCTTTGCCTTGTCGGGCACCTCGAAGTCGAGCCTCATGGGGAAGTCGTTGCCCAGTTTCAGTGTCACGGTATCGGAGATGCTCTTCGCGCCTATCATGCTGTTCAGGTAGTCAAGCGAGAACATCGACCGGGATTCACTGCCGTCAAAGTCGATTACGCCCTCGGAATCCTTGTCTATCCGGAAATCGACGTTGCTCTGATCTCCCTCCGCCGATATGTTGATGCCGGTGTCGTCGGATTCGACCACGACGGAGTCACCCACGACCATCGCGTCCTTTACAGCACCTTCGATCACAGATGTGTCCAGGTCCGCGCTGAAGGAGTACTCAAGGTCTTCGGTGGACGGGATGTCGTCCTCGGAAAGGTTGAGGATCGGCAGCGAGAAATCCCTTGTACTTGAATTCTCCATCTTTATGTAGAACTTGGCGTCGTCCTCCCTGAGCTCGAAGGTAATTGTATCGTTTGAGTTCGCCCTGCGCAGGATAGAGTAGAGGTTCTCGAGGTTAAGCCCTACCTTCGTCTCCTCATCGAGTTCATAGGTCTCGAAAATCTCCTTCTCGATCTTGAAGTCGACAAGCGCCACCATCGCCGGGTCAGCCGCGACAAGCTTTATGCCGTCCTCCTCGAGCTGGAAAAGACCCTCGGAAATCAGGTCAGAAACTGTTTTCATCGAATCCTGGATCAGACTTATATCGTCTAGTTCAGCTTTAAACACTCCCCATTCACCTTGTTACTCCGATACATTAACAACTTTTTTAACCCTGTCGTAGAGCTCCGAATCGACATCGCTGAAGTCCTGAACGACCTCTCCCTGTATCTCGAACCCGTCCGGCGTAGGCAGCACACGGCCGAGCACACGGATACGCTGCCCCTCCTCAAGTTCGTCTATATCCTCCTCCCTGAGGAAGACCTCCACGGTGCCGGTGCCGTCATCCAGGCTTATCGAATCTTCATCTATGGATATCGCCGTGCCAACGACCCTGACGCGGATGTCCTGCTTCGGATCGATCTGCTCTATATCCTTTGGGATTCCAGGTGCTCTGCGCTGTCTATCCGGCATGCTTAGGTGTTCTCGTTAACTGTTTTAACTATACTGGATGCTCGGGTTTCAAATACAGAAAAAAGAAAGCTTGATATATGGACCTGCTCGGGAAAAAGGGCGAAGAGGCCTGGCAAGATGTCGAAAAACTCTCTGAGCAGCTCAGGGACCTCGAGTCGCACCTGGACGCCGTCGACAGCGCCCTTCAGGACTATATGGACCGCTCCCAGCAACTTCTACAGGAGACATACAGGTTCGAGGAGCAGGAAATCGAAGGCCTCGAAGAGATGATGGACGAGGAGAAAGACGACAGGCAGAGGCTTGACAGGCTTGAGAGGCGTTTCGACCGGTTGGAGGACTCTATCGAGCACCTCAGGACCAAGCAGGCGGAGAACCAGAAGAAGATCGAGACCATAATGGACTCGGAGCTACTGGACATAGTTGAGCGGGTGAGGAAGATGATCAACGACACCAACCGACGCTACAACAGGTTGAGAGACGGCCTGGAGTCGCTTGAACAGCGAATCAACGAGGTAGAGAACGACCTTGTACTCGAGATAAACTCCCGGGAGTTTGACTTCGACAGGAAGCTCGATCGCTCTGAGCACGAGCAGGAGAGCGACGAGATCTGGAACGAGATAAAGAAGCTCCGCGCGTCTGTTAACGTGCTTGCCGAGGAACTCGATAAGAAGGGAGAGATCCAGGTCAACTAGAGAGCAGCAGATTGTAATACTTATGTATTACCATTGATACACTATATCCTCTCATTCAAATTTTATAGCCTTTAAACAGTTCATCTGTATTACAATATCCTAGTCGTACTCCTTGTGGACGTTGCTGCACTGCCTGCAACGGTAGAAACGTGTCGGTGGTTCGTCGCTGGACCGGGTCTGCTCCATCCACCACTCGTGCTCCGTCTCTTCCCCGCATTTAGGGCAATCTTTCTCCGTGGTGGGCATCGTGGAGGACTCCTCTCCTTCCTCGGTGATGTTCAGGCGGTCCATCGGGTTTTCCTCTTTCTCCTCGGTGACGGTGTAGTCCCCTTCCTCCACGTCCTGGACGTGTTCACAGTTCCGGCACTTCATCACTGTTTCGCCATCATTCTTCTCCGAGACGAGCATACCGCCACATTCCTCACAGAACTCCATACTTGACCTACTTATTCAGTTTAAACTTAAAAAGGTGCTGTCAGTTACCGGCTACCTCTCATCGAGAGGGACCCTGATGTCGCACTGGGGATACGCGTCCACCACTAGCGGCCTGTCCTCCCCGAAACCCACGAGGTCCATAACCAGTATCTTCAGGCCGCCGATACGTGGGATAGAGAACAGCAAGCGGCCGTGAATCTGGTCAGGTTCAACGCTCTTCTCGAAGTCGAGCTGGGCCATGTTGTTATCTCCGCGGGTCTCCAGGCTGTCCGCCTCCTTTCCCACGACACGGTGCACCACGGGTATGTCCATCCCGACAACCTGCTTCACCTCTATCCGGCTGCCTTCCACACTGTAGCTGTCCCCCTCTCTCAGTCTCACGCGTTCACCATCGATCTCTACGACGGCCTCCATCGCCTCCCCGGTCCGCCGATCAGTCATAACGGTAACTATCTCCATCTCGCCCACCGGGGTTTCCACCTTGCTCCCGCCGTTGTACTTCGTCAGGGTGTAGTTCTCACCGCCTATCTCGAGCTCGGCTCGCTGGACGGTGTAGACGATGACATCGCCCTGCTCTATCTCGGAGAACTCGGTGCCTTTCACCACGAGGATGTCGCCGACATGTAGCTCGGGGTACATTGAGCAGGACACCACGGAAACGACCGGTTTTTCCGTTTCCAGTATGGAACCTGTGGTCTGGAGCACACCAAATGCAAGTATCAGCGCCACAGTAAGGAAGTAAACCTCCCTCAAGCTTTCCTTCTCCAGGAACTTGAGAAATTTCGCCACACTCATGTCAATTTATACCCCGCGTTCTTTTTTCAATCCGCACCTTCTGCCATCGCTTTCCCTATCATGTGAGCGACGCGGATAGGCTCGGGTGAGAGGCCGTGGATGGTGGATGCGCGGACGAATCCCCTGACCTCGTCCAGTTCTGCGCCGCGGTACTGGACGAAAACCTCGCCGTCCTTCAGCCCCACTTCTTCAGGGTCGCCGAACTTCTCGAACCGCTCGTCAACGTTGTCTGTCCTCTCCATGGTCTCCCGGAAACTCTCCCTGTCGGGACGGTTGGATGTGACCGCCACTACAGGTTTCCCGGTCTTTTCCCAGACCTCGTCGATGTCGACGATGTTGAAGCCCGCAAAGCTTATGCCATCGATAAGCACGGCCTTTATCTGGTCGTGGTTCTGGCACCGTTCGAAGAGCTGGAGGACGCTTTCCGTCGCGTCGTATCCGTCGACGTCCACTTTAGTGATAGCTATATCCTCTATGAACTCCGTGCCCCTGTATACGACGCCAGTGAGAAATGTCTCTTCCTCCTCGAACTCGAAAGCACCGTCATCGATGCCGAGTACTCTTATGCCTTTCTTTGTGAACGACATGATAACTTATTGCGGTCAAGGATTTTAGAGCTGATCCTCGAGCTCGTCCATCCACTCCCTCGCGACCTCGACAGCGTCTAGAAGGACCTGCTTCGGATCGTCTGCCTCGATTATCAGCTGGGAGTCCTCGTCGAGCGGGTGGCCCTTGTCGTAGGCCGCCTCTCCACCGGCCTCCCATACGGCCTTCCTTACAAGGTTGGCAAGGGTGTGGTTCTGCTCCATGTTTACTATCAGCCGGTCTTCTTTCTCAACTGCTCTGAGTTCCATTGGCATTGTTGTTCTTCCTCGTCACGATAAGGTCTATCTCGGTTTCCCGGCTCTCCTCAGTGTGGAAGCC
>CAZAII010000059.1:0-5130 GCA_964485165.1 uncultured archaeon
AACGCGATCGCCGCAGAGTTGAGCAGGCGGTCCGAGCGGAAGACTATCACCAGCAGGAAGAACATCAGAAGGTGACCCATGAATCCTTCCAGGAAACCGTAAGCGGGCTCCAGGAAAGCCAGGAGAACTGGAGCAGCCGCCACGAGTATGATAACCGACACCATCCCACCCACTACCGTGTAAAGGTACGCCTCCGCACCCCGTCCCTCGGCCGCCATCTCCGCGCCGGGAAGGGAGGAAAGCGCCGATTCGGCCTCCGGGACGCCGAGGAATATCGCCGGCAGGAAATCATGGAAAGTGTGGGAGACAGACATCCCGGATATAAAGCTCATGTAGGATATAAAACCTATCTCAGTGCCGAAATACAGGGGAAATGAGCCAAAAACAACTGTATTTGGGTGAAGACCTGGTATAAAACCTGTAAAAACACCCATAGCAACTCCCGCAGTCATTATAACCAGGTAATCAATCATGTTGATGCCTCGGGACCAGCGATTTAAAAAACAGGGTTCAATGGAGTCACATGTTCGGCGGCAAGGACATGGCCAAGATGATGAAGCAGATGGGTATCGACATGGAAGAAGTCGATGCCGACCGCGTGACAGTCGAGATAGGAGAAAAGAAGCTGGTATTCGAGAACCCGTCGCTTTCCAAGATAGACGCCCAGGGGCAGGAGGTCTTCCAGCTCCAGGGCGACTACACCGAGGAAGATGAGACCAGCAGCGAAGACGTCGAGCTGGTGATGGAGAAGACTGGGGCCAGTGAGGAAGAAGCCAGGAAAGCTCTGGAAGGACACGATGATATCGCGGAAGCCGTCATGGAACTACAGTAGCTCAACGCATAGATTCTACTATCCGATCCCAGATAAAATCCGGTGTCACCGCCTTGGCCTTCGGCCCGAGCCAGGCCTGCCATGTAACCGTGTAGCGTCGTCGCGGCCTTTCCGACTCGATCGCCTTCATCATGGTTCTGGCCGCTTTGTCAGGCGAGACACCAGCCATCCTGCCTTCTTCAAGCATCCTCTGGTAGGCCCCTGAGTAAAAAGAACCTGGGAGGTACTTCTCCAGTTTCTGCCTCGCCTTCCTGTTGAAGCCGGTTTCCACAGGTCCGGGCTCTACTATTACCACGTCGACACCGGTATCCTCAAGCTCCATCCTGAGGGCGTCGCTTATCGCCTCTATAGAGTACTTTGTTGCCGAGTAGACACCGAAAAACGGCAGAGTCATCCTGCCAGCGACCGATGACACGTTTACGATCCTGCCGCCGTTCTCCCTGAGAACTGGAACCGCATGCCTGGTAACGTTAAGTAGCCCGAAGACGTTCGTCCTGAAATGCTCTTCGACAGTCTCCGCGTCCATGTCCTCGATGGCGCCCAGCTCGTAGTACCCTGCGCAGTTAACTACCACTTCGGGCTCCATCCCGGCGAGCACCTTCTCCACCCTTTCCTCGTCGTAGACATCGCCCTCGAAACTGTCTACCTCTTCAGGAAGGTTTTCAAGGGCTTCAGAGTCCCTGTCGAAGACCGCGACCTGGTGTCCCTTGTCGACCAGCTGTTTAACCGTCGCCCTGCCTATTCCATTGGCGCCGCCTGTTATGAGTACCTCCACAGCCTAAGATGTCTCGGCCGGGTTGAAAAAGTATCCTACTTGATGTGCTCCAGTATCTTTGCGTACGCCGGTCTGGTGATGGTTATGCCGACCATGATGCCGAGTATCGTGGTGACCGCGAATCCCTTCACAGCCTGGAGCGCGAACGCCGAAGGGTCGAGAGTCCAGCTGATGGCAGATACAGCAACCGCCAGCCCTCCTATGGCGATGTAGTGAGAGTTCCTCTTGCCCTGGAGGGTGTAACCTATGAGGCCGATTCCCGCGGCACCTACAGCGAGGGTCGAGATCTCCGGCGTCACCAGCGGAAGCATAGCGCCGATAGTGGAGGCGGCCGAGGTGAAGATGACGAAGAAGGCGCGCTTCATCCTCTTCTTCCAGCTCCTTATCTTCTCCCGGCCTGACTCGTCGGTTATGATTATCTGGTCGTCGACTCCCGTTCCTACCGCGGCTATTATGCCTGCTATCGACGCAAGGTCGAGGGTGGCAACAGTCGAAAACCACGCACCGACCAGGATGAAAACCTCGGAGGATCCTGTGATGACTATAGGGACCGCTACCCGTGGATCCCCGTAGCGTATGAACACCAGCACACCCACCGCCAGAAGGGAGAGCACTATCGAGATAAACGCCGCGGAGAGGAACTCACCTCCAAGCGAGGACGAGATGGTGGATATACTCTGTATCTCCACAGGGTAAGGCAGCCTGCCCGATTCAAGTATGGACTGGAGGCGCTTCATCTCAGACCTCGCATCCGCCGCAGTGTTCCCGCCGCCGTTTATTGATGGCTGGGTGACCACGTCCCGCTTGAAGGATGCAGCGACGTTGAGAGAACTCGCCTGGCTCTCATCCACATAAAGGCGGAGCTGTGCGGGCTGTCCGTTGTCGAGGCCGAGGTAGGGCTGATTGTTCTGGAGCAGTATGGTCTGGTAGTTAGAGGCCACTCGCCTAACGTTTTCCGCTGCCTCCGTGGATATTATGACCGGGAACCTGAAGGAGTAGCCGCTTCCCGTTTGCTGTACGAGGGAGTCAGTTCTCAGCACTTCCTGGACATCCTCTCCGCTGTAGGCAACTACCTCGAGATTGGCCGTGTTCTCGGTATTGTTTAGATAGTAGAAAGTAGTCCCATCCAGCTCGAACTGGTCTCCGGCCTGGTAGGTCTGGCCGTTAACGCTCACGCCGGAACCGGTGCGGGTGAAAGTATACGTGTTCTCCAGGGTGAAGTTCTTCGTTCCCGAGACCGGTAGAGGCATCCTGGCCTCGAAACTACCCTCCTGCGAGATCAGGCGCTCTAGACGGGTCTGGTTGGTGTTGGCGACCTCTATCTGGATGCGGTACTCGTCGCCAAGCCTGACTGTGCGGATATCCGTCTCCGTCAGCCCGAACGCCGATACCCTTGTCTCAAGTATGTTCTTGACGCGGTCTACATTCGCCTCGGAGACGTTCTCCGACTGTATGCTCAGCAGTACCCTTATACCGCCCTGAAGGTCCAGACCCTCGTTGATCCCTGTAGCGAGCCTGACGTCTCCCGACTGGTCCTGCTCGTAATGAGGTCCCAGCAGCACGAGCGAGGCCAGGAGCGACACCAACAGCACCCATATGCGCCACTCCTTGAGCAGAGGTTTCAGCTCCATGAGAACACCTCCTCCAGATAGTCAAGTTCTCCGTTAACGTATTTCTTAAGCACTATGGCGTTGCCGAGCCAGGTTATGGGCATGTCAGCTAGAAGTCCGATGACCATTACCCCCGCGATGTTCGAGAGCTCCGAGGGTCCGACTATCAGCGTCGAGACGATATACAGTAGAGTGAAACCAGCTATCCCGCCCGAGCTCATCGTCACACCGGTCTTCACCGAACTCCAGATGCGCTCCCTTAGAGCGCCGCGGGTCCTCTTGAGAACGCGGGTCGACAGCACGATGTCGGTGTCGACAGAATAACCTATAAGCATCAGGAGCCCCGCCAGCGAACCCAGACTGAGAGGGATGCCGAGCAGCGACATCCCTGCCGCGGCGAAAAGCACGTCTCCAGCAGCTGCGAATATAACCGCGAGCGATGGCACTATGTCCTTGAAAGCCACGAATATAACGAGACTCATTATAGTGAAGGCCAGCACAAAGGCTACCCGGGCCTGGGTAAAGAACTCCCCGGAGACCGAGGCAGATATCGACCGGAAGCTCTCCACGCTAGCATCGTAACCCGCATCTTTTAGTACCGCCTCCGCCTCATCGGTGGTCATGTCAGGCGGGGGCAGCTGGACCAGCAGGTAGGTATCGTTGCCCGACACCTGCTTAATCGCGTCGACATCAGGCCTGCCTGCGGCCGCAAAAGTCCTTTCTATACCAGTAGCAGTGAAATCCCCCTGGACATTGTAGGTTATCTCAGAACCTCCCGTGAAGTCGATTCCCTTCTCAAGCATCTCTCCCGTTGAGACGTAGTTATATCCAAGTACTGCAAGGGCCAGGACCACCATCGCCGCGGGGACCACGAGATAGCGGTCGTAGTTACCGTAAACCCGGTTAAAATAGTTTTCAAGCTCCACTAGGAACGTTTCAGTTTAAAATCCTTTTAAACGCTCGGGGATGAGAGGGCATAAAAAAACTCCAGCCATATTTGAAGCTATAAATGATCTCGAGGGTGGCGGAAAAAGTCGACGAGTTCTTCACCGTGGAGGGGCTGAAGAAGCACTGGACAGTCCACCTAGTTGCGGCCTGCTTCCTGCTCGGGCTCTGGCTCCGGTACCGGCCGGAGCAGGGGATGCGGTACCTCCAGGCCCTCGACCCGTACATGATATACAGGATGGCCCAGCACATCGCCTTCGAGGGTAACCTTCCTGTCACCGACTTCATACGCTACTTCCCGTACAACACCCCGACCTACCTGCTCGACCAGGGAGACCTCTTCTTCCCCGCGATAATATACTGGCTGGGCCCGTTCATGTTCTTCGACAGTTTCCTCGAATGGGCGCAGTTCTACCCCGCCTTCATGGGCGCATTAAGCGTCATATTCGCCTATTTACTTGGAAAAGAGCTCTTCGACAAGACCGCAGGTGTCTCCGCCGCCTTCTTCATGGCAGTCGTCGCAGGTATAATGCACAGGACCTCCGCCGGCTTCTTCGAGAAGGAGCCAATCGGGACCTTCTTCATGATGGTGACGCTCTACTTCTTCACCCGCGGCTGGAAGAGGAAAGACAGTATCTCCGGGATAGCATCAGGCCTTGCGTTCGGCTTCTTCACCATCTCGTGGGGAGGAGCGAACATGCTGTGGCTGCTCTACCCGCTCGTCGTTGGCACACTGCTCCTCCTCAACGAGGAGATAGAGGCCCTCGTCCGGGTATATACTCCTACCGTTATAATAGGTGCGGCGACAGGTGCCGCCTTCACCACCGGGAGCCACCACTTTGACAGCGGCGTGGTGCTGGCGAACATCGGGATGATGCTGTTCCTCTGGAGCAGGTACGCTGTGGAAGAGTTAGAGCTGATAGATAAGGAATATCTCGGCTACTACGCTCCCTCCATGTCCATCATCG
>CAZAII010000060.1:0-5112 GCA_964485165.1 uncultured archaeon
TATCGGGGACTGTGGTCAGAGTGGAATAGAAGGCGAACAGCAGCAGGGAAAAAACCCCCAGTGAAAGATATGAAAAGGCTAGCTTTCTCCCACCCCGGATCTCGCCGCGGATCTTGCCCAGCAGTAGTAAAAGCGGGAAAAGCAGTAGCAGGGAATAGTTGACAAAATGCGAGAGCAACGCCAGGATTGTAGAGCCCGTGAAAAACAATAGGTTCCGGGTTCCATAATCCTCAAGCGCCCTGTAGAAGAAATACACCGAGAGGGCAGAAGCCAGGACAGCGAGAGACATGGGATGGACCTGGCGGGAGTAGAGCACATGGTTGCTGGAAACAGTAACAAAGACCGCAGCCAGGAGAGCTGTTCTGCGGCTGTAAAGTTCGACGCCCAAGAGATACGTCAGGGGGATGACAAGAGCACCAAAAAGGACGCTGGGAAGCCTCAGCAGGAACTCCGAGGGGAGTCCCTGAAAGATAAAACCTATCGACAGCAGGTAATGATAGAGCGGGGGATAACCAGCCAGAGCCACGTTCTCAACTGCATACGAACCCACCAGGGCGCCGCCTGCAACACTTTTCGCGGCGAAAGCGTGTAACGCCTCGTCCTGCCAGAGCACCCTTTCCCCAAGACTGAAGACCCGCAGGCCCAGTCCTGCGATAAGTAGAGACAGGACATATACCCTGTCCTCGGACCAATCCCTTTCCAGGTACGGAAACTCCACCATGACCGGTTCTTTGGTTTGCTGGAATAAAGTGATTCCGCTCCTAGACGAACTGTATCAGGGCCAGTACAGCAAAGTACCAGCCTCCCTCGAAAACAGTGTAGAACTTGTGCCAGCTGTTCCTCACAGTGTAGGCATCCTCCTTCACCTCCATCCGTGATATCTCCCAGAGCCGGAGCGCCGAGAAGAAAATCGCTGCCGCATACATCGCGAACATTTCACCGTCGACCGCCGCCATGAAGGCTGCAAGCCCGGCAGATATTATTAAGATAGCCTTCATGAAACGGAACGAGTTCTCAAGCCCGATAGCATCAACGATAGAGTAGATCCTGTCCACTTCATCGTGCTCAACCTGGTGAGCCACTTCGAAAAGCATCATGTAAAGCAGGAACAGCAGGTGAAAGAAGACAGCCAACGGCCGGAAACCCTCGGCCGCAACCATGTAGGGGTAGAGGAAAAACAGGCTGAAGTTGAACGCGTTCATGAGTATCGACGCGAGGTAGTTCTCCTTCAACCTTGGAAAGCCGTTGTATACCTGGAGGTTGATCAGGAACGCTATGAACAGAACTGTGTAGATTCCGGTGAAGTAGGAAAGTGCGAATATCCCGGCAACCGGTAAAGCAAAGAGCAGGTAAGCAGTAGACCGGTCCGAGTTCCAGACCCCGGCCACGTAGTTTTCCTCGTTCCAGAACCGGTAGTCGTACAGGTCATTGGTGCTGAAACCGTACATCTGTATTAATGCTATCTGGAGAATCGCTGCCGCCAGAACCCCGGCATTCGGGACAAGTTCAACCGTAAGGGCGGCTATGAGCGGCATACCCATGTTCGTGTACCAGTCCTTCACCCTGTAGAACTCCAAGAAATCGACCATGGCTCGGCTCAATTGGTTCTTCCGGCCCCACCCTAATATAGTTCATACTAACCCCCCATCACAGACCTCGATGCCCTTTTAAATCTTGTATCAGCTTCTTTGGATATATTCGGTGAACGAGAAGAATGTCTGACGATAAAGAACTGAGTGCGATTAAAGAGGTAATCAACGATCCTGAACACATAAGGAATATCGCTATCGCTGCACACATCGACCACGGAAAGACAACACTTACTGACAACCTTCTGGCAAGGGCAGGCATGATATCTGACGCGCTCGCAGGCGAACAGCGGTTCATGGACTTCGACGAACAGGAAGCAGAGCGTGGCATAACCATCTATTCAGCGAATATCTCCATGGTACACGAGTACGACGACCAGGAATACCTTATCAACCTGATCGACACCCCGGGCCACGTCGACTTCGGGGGTGATGTTACGCGGGCGATGCGTGCGGTCGACGGCGTGGTAGTACTTGTCGACGCGGTCGACGGAGTCATGCCCCAGACCGAGACCGTCATGAAGCAGGCGCTCAACGAGGGTGTGAAGCCCGTGCTGTTCATCAACAAGGTCGACCGTTTAATCGAGGAGATGCAGTTAACGCCCGAGGAGATGCAGGAGCGTTTCGTAAATATAATAAGAGAAGTCAACACCGCTCTGAGGAAGTACGCGGATGAAGAAACTGCGGAAGACTGGAAGATGAAGGTAGATGATGGCACGGTCGCGTTCGGCTCCGCGCTGAAGAACTGGGCCATCAGCGTCCCCTACATGGAGAAGTCAGGCATCAGCTTCCAGGACATAATCGACATGGTGAACGAAGACAAGCACGAGGAGCTCGCAAAGCAGGCTCCCATCGAGGAGGTAGTGCTCGACATGGTGGTGAAGCATCTGGTCAATCCCCAGAGCGCGGCCCAGAGACGCATCGCGGAGACCTGGCCCGGCGACCCAGAAAGCGATGTCGGAAAGGCGATGCAGAGCCAGGACGCAGACGGTCCGCTGGTGGGAGTCGTTACCAACGTGGAGGATGACCCTCACGCGGGGACAATCGTTACCGCGAGGCTGTTCTCCGGAACCATAGAGGAGGGCGACGAGCTCTACGGCATCGGCTCACACAAGACCGAGCGTGCACAGCAGGTCGGCATCTACTCAGGGCCGAGGAAACTAATGACGGATAAAGTTCCCGCGGGCAACATAGTTGCTATAACGGGGCCTGACTTCTCAACCGGTGAGACGTTCATCCGCGAGGGAGAGGAGGAGATAGCTCCGTTCGAGCAGATAGAACATGTATTCGAGCCGGTCGTCACGAAGTCGATAGAGCCGAAGCGGACCAGCGACCTGCCCAAGCTTATCGAGGCGCTGAGGAAGCGCGCGAAAGAGGATAACACTATCAAGATAGATATCGACGAGGAGACGGGCGAGACACTGGTATCAGGGCTCGGAGAGCTCCACATCGAGGCCAAGATAGAGCGGTACCTTGAGGAGCAGGGGATTGACATCCAGGTCTCCGAGCCCATCGTGGTCTTCCGGGAAGGAATCTCGGAGGCATCAGACAGTGTGATGGGCAAGTCGCCTAACAGGCACAACCAGCTGGAAATCTCTGTCGAACCTGTAGACGAGGAAGTCCGTAAATTCCTGAAGGAGGAGTACGCGGAGATCAAGATGCAGGCAGATGATGAAACAGAGATCCGTGACGCGCTTGTAGAGGCGGGCATGGACAAAGACGAGGCGGATAACATCATGGAGGCCTACGAGGAGAATATGTTCATCAACGCCTCCAGGGGTATCAAGAACCTGAGGGAGATACAGGAGTACCTGGTCGACGCGTTCCACGAGTTCTGCGACGAGGGACCGCTGGCGAACGAGCCTGTCATTGGCTTCAAGGTGAAGCTCCACGACGCAAAGCTCCACGAAGACGCGATCCACCGTGGCCCGGCCCAGATGATACCGGCAACAAAAGACGCGATGAGGAACGGCTTCCTCCAGGCGAATCCACAGCTGATCGAGCCCAAGCAGATCCTGAGGATAGACACCCCGAGCGATACCATGGGCGACGCGATGACAGAGGTCTCGAACCGGAGGGGCGACATCATCGACATGGAGGAGGAAGGAGATTCTTCCGTGATCAAGTGCAAACTCCCGGTTGAAGAGCTGTTCGGCTTCGAGGCAGCGCTGAAGTCAGCGACCGGCGGCAAGGGCTTCTTCTCGCTCATCGATCTGGTGTTCGAGCCAATGCCCATGAATCTCCAGGAGGAGAAGATAATGGCTATCCGGGAGCGGAAGGGTATGAAGCAGGAGATGCCGGAACCCGGCGAGTGAAAAGAGTTCCGAACTGGCTGATTGCCACGGTTTCGGACTACCGGACCACAAACCCTTTTTAAAGTTTAACCGTGAATTCGGGTTTATACGCAATCAAAGGTGAAACCGAAATATGGCTGATAAACCTCACATTAACCTGGTATTCATAGGACACGTTGACCACGGGAAGTCGACCACTATCGGAAGACTCCTGTGGGAGACCGAAAACCTTCCCGAGGAAGAGATGAGAAAGCTTGAGGACGCTGCCGAGGAGGCGGGAAAGGAAACGTTCTCTTTCGCTTTCGCGATGGACAACCTCCAGGAAGAGAGGGAGAGAGGCGTAACGATCGACCTCGCCCACCAGGACTTCGACTCTGACAACTACTACTTCACTATAATCGACGCGCCCGGCCACAGGGACTTCATCAAAAACATGATTACAGGAGCCTCACAGGCAGACGCAGGTGTACTAGTGGTCGCGGCTGACGACGGAATCCAGCCTCAGACCAAGGAGCACGCCTATCTCGCCAAGACGCTTGGAATCGACCAGCTAATCGTCGCCGTCAACAAGATGGACCTTGTAGACTACGGTGAGGGCGATTTCAACGACATCAAGGATGAGGTCTCGGAACTGCTTCAGGGCGTAGGATACGACCCGAGCTCGATTAATTTCGTGCCGATCTCCTCCTTCAAGGGAGAGGGCGTCGCTACAGACAGCGACGAGATGGGATGGTACGACGGCCCGAACCTGCTAGACGCACTCGACGACCTGGAGGAGCCAGAGAAGGCTGTCGACCTGCCCCTCAGGATTCCTGTACAGGATGTCTACAACATCTCCGGAATCGGAGCTGTAACAGTCGGACGTGTAGAAACAGGGGAGATTTCAGGCGGCGACAACGTGATTTTCAAGCCTTCTGACGTTTCAGGAGAGGTCAAGACCATCGAGATGCACCACGAGGAAGTCGACAGTGCAGAGCCTGGCGACAACATCGGATGGAACACGCGTGGGGTCGGCCAGAACGATGTCAAGAAGGGTGATGTCGCGGGACCGACGGATAATCCCCCGACTGTAGTTGACTCTTTCGAGGCACAGGTCATCGTCCTCAACCACCCGAACGTCGTTTCGGAAGGATACACGCCGGTGTTCCACGTCAACACGGCGCAGGTCTCGTGCACTTTCACCGACCTGAAGAAGACCATGAACCCCAAGACCGGTGAGACAATCGAGG
>CAZAII010000061.1:0-5079 GCA_964485165.1 uncultured archaeon
GGATATTCATACTGGCGGACACGGGTTACAGCCTGGTTACCAGCGGCTTGAAAACTGGTGAGGACGAGTGATAGGACATGGAACGGAGAAAAATCTTCCTCGGTCTCGGCCTGGCAGGTGTGGCGGCGGTAGCGGCCATTGCGGTGCTCGCGGGGCAGGGTAATCAAGAGGTCTCCCCGACTGGGGAGTACAGCTTCAACGTCACGGATGACGGCACCCGCTACTCGGTCCACCCATCGGAACTGGTCCAGGGCTGCCCGTCGATGGACTGCATCCCGTCTATCGACGACCCCTCGTTCGTTGAAGCGGATGAAGCAGACTGGCTTGAAGCGAATGAAACGGTTATAGGGCTGGAGATCGACGGCGAGGCGAGGGCCTACCCGCTCGGCATCCTGAACGTCCACGAGATAGTCAATGACGAGGTGGGCGGTGAAAAGGTCGCGGTTACCTACTGCCCTCTATGCCGCTCAGGACTTGTCTACTCCCGCGAGGCGGATGGACAGGTGCTGGAGTTCGGTGTCTCGGGCAAGCTCCATAACGCCAACCTGGTGATGTACGACAGGCAGACACAGACCTACTGGAGCCAGGTCCAGGGCAACGCCATCGTGGGGCCGCTTGTGCCCTCTGAACTCGAACTCAGGACTTCTGTGATAACTGACTGGGATGACTGGCGGAACGGCCACCCGGAAACGCAGGTGCTTTCCCGGGACACGGGCATCTACCCGGCCTCTAGCTACGAGAGCAACCCCTACCAGGGCTACGAGTCGTCTGAGCGCGTCGGCTTCGGAGTCGGAGAAGTGGACGACCGCCTGCCATCGAAGACCCTTGTCTACGGCTTGAAAGCGGGAGGAGCCTCGAAGGCCTACACGGAGCAGGACGTGCGGCGACAGGACCTTGTAGAGGACACGCTGGGCGATGTCCCGATCATGATCGTCGAGGACCAGGAGGACGGCGGAGTGAAGGCGTTCGTCAGGAGGAGCGGCGGTGAGGAGATAGATTTCTCGCTCCGGGACGGCGTCCCTGTGGACAGTGAAGGAGACGAGTGGAGCTTTGACGGCGAGGAGGTCGATGGAGATGGAGAGCTCGAGCGGCTTCCGACCCACGGCTTCTACTGGTTCGCCTGGTCGAAGTTCAACCCGGATACGGATGTCTACACTGCAGGTTAATAACTGTCGGGATACAATAGGAGGGCATGAGTGAGGAGGTGGAGAAGACCTTAAGGACGCCCGCCGGAGGATTCGAGGATTTCGATTCCGGGGAGGAGCTCTCCGAGCTTATCGATACTGCCTGGTTCTACGCACAGAGGTTCAAGAGGATACAGGAGCTGATGAGTATGGCGGAGACGGAGTACGCCGCCATACAGAACAACAGGGCCCGCTCCGAGCTCAACGGCGCTGGAGACAAGGAGGATGCAGAGGAGTCCCGGCGCGCGATACGGAGCTTCGAGTCCCGCATAATCGACCAGCTTGAGGACATCCGGGAGCGCTCGACGGAGCATGGGATGGAGGAGGCCCTGGACCAGGCCATACTGACTTACGCGGGTGTCCACCTCCTGACGGTGAATGAGAACCACTACCTCCCGTTCCGGGACGAGATAGACCAGGACAGGCTCTCGGACCTCCGGGCCTACTCGCAGGGAAAGATAGATGACAACCCTGCACCGCTACCGCTGAAGGGGTTCGTGACGGGATACGAGGTTTCTGGCGACAGCATAGTACTGAACTACGACCAGGAGAACCGGTACGGGGTGGTTGAGGACCTGCTTGAAGGCGAGTCGCTGGAGGATATACTTGGCGAGACGGATATCGATGAGCGGGAACGGGTGAACGTGGAGGCGAAGCAGCTCTCAAGCCGGACCGGCTACCCCAGGGAGTTCGAGCGTTGGCGGCTGGAGAACGGCCACCTGGACACGGAGCCACGCTACCTTCAGTGACCGTGCTCGGCGGCGTTCCAGCCGCAGTACTCGCAGTCACCGTCGTGCCCGGGCATATCACCTTCAAGGGTCTTGACAGCATCCCTCACCATCTGCCTCGCCTTTTCGACGTCAACTTCGACACGTCTCAGCTCGTTGTGGAAGAGAAAGTCCCCGTTGTCAAGGATGCGGTCGGGGTAGTAGTAGAGCAGCAGCCCGAAGTTCTCAGTCTCGTAGCCGTTCTCCCGGAGGATCAGGTTGTAGAGGTTGACCTGCCTCCTGTAGTAGTCGGGGGCACCGTTCTCACCTTTCGGGGGATAGCCACGGGTCTTGTAGTCGAGCACGATGATGCGCCCGTCCATGGACCGTAGAAGGTCGTCGACCCCTCCCCTCAGTACGGCACCGGTCTCCGGGTCGTGCCACTTGGGCTCTGTCCGCCAGGAACGCGCCTTTTCCAGGAACTCCTGGTCGTCGACGAGCCCGGCATCTATATCCGCCTCCTCGACCTCGGGCGGGACACCACCGTTAGACCGGAACCGGTCGAAGTGTTCTTTTATCACCTCGTCGACTCCTGATGGCAGAGACGGGAACGGTCCTGACGGCCTTTTGACGCCCTGGTTGACCCTGAGCCAGAAGCAGCGCTTGCATTCCATGTAGAGGTTCATCCGCGACGGTGAAAGCTTGACTCCCATGTTTAGACGATTCGGGCAGACGGCCTTAAAAACCACTTCCATGGTGTTCCATCAGTTCCGGTGAAGTGAAGTCGAGGCTCCACCACAACAGTTGTTATATGGTTCGAGGTCAAACCTCTTGATATGTCTTTCAGTGGAAGCCTCCACGCGGAGACGGACAGGTCGATGGATAACGTCCAGGAGCTGCTGGAGCGGACCTACAGGGATGAGGGCTACGACCCGTCTTCTGGCATCCCCCGCGTCATCCCGGATTTCGACGAGAACAAGAGGAGAGATGTCTTCGCCCAGACCAACGAGTTCAACGCCTTCTACACCCGGGAGAACGTGTCCTTTAACGGGATCAGCAGGCATACCCGTTACGAGGAGCTTGACGAACTCAGCCGGGCGGTGCTTGACGTGACTGCAGACATCTACCTTGGGAGTGGGGACGGCTCCGATGTCCTCGATGAGCTTGACTGGATGTGACCACCGGGCCGTATTTAATTTTTCAGCACCAAAGGGTCACACATGGCAGAAGCTGATGAAGAGGCCAGAATAATCGCGGAAACGCTTGAAGAGATGGAAGATGAGTTCAGGAGCCTTGAGCTCAGGCTGGCGCTGACTGCGGAGAGCGACCGTTCCTATAACACGAGGGAGACGAATGACGCCCTCCAGGAGCTATGGGACGCGGGCTACGTTGAGATGGTCCAGGAAGACACCGCCATGAAGGACCACCGCTGGAGGACCAACGGCTACGACGCTGAGGAGGCCTACGAGACCCTGAGCTCGGCGGCTTCTGCACACGAACCCAAGTCGGTGATGGACCGCCTGCTTGAAGAAAACTAGGTGAGAGGATGAGCGCTGCCAACCGACCCTACCTTTCTGCGACGCCTGTGGATGATAGGCAGAGGGAGCTGATGGAGCAGTTCCTCGACCTCTATACTCCGGGAGACGTACACCTGCTCTACTCTGGTGAGGAAGACCTTGACTACGCGATGGAGGCGCTGGAATCCCGGGATTACATGCGCGGCGATGTCGACGCGGTACAGGTGGATGTCCTTGACACCCTGGAGGTCGCGACTGCCGCGGCCGACCTTGTATCTGGACACCCGGAGGCGCTTGTCAACCTTGAGATGGGCGAGCACCCTGTGGCTATCGGCCAGTTCTTGGCTACCTCCCTGACGGGTAACGGAACCCCGTACCACGCTGTGCCGAACGGTGACGGGAGCTTTGAGTGGGAGACAGCGGATATCGATGTGAGCATGCTAGACCTGGGGATACCTGGGGATGATAGAGGCCTTTTCCTGCTGGACGCTCTCTATGATAGACCGGACTCCTCGATAACTGCGCTCCTGGCCGAGGAGGGCATGATTGACGAGGAGCCTCCAGGGGATGAAGCGGCCAGGCAGGAGCGAAAGAGGACGATCCAGCGCTACCACAGCCGGAAGAAACAGCTGAAACGTGACGGCCTCCTGGAGGGCCGCGGAAGGTCCTGGTCTCTCACGGATAAAGGCCGCTCTACCAGGGATCTTGCGGAACTCCTGGAAGAGGACTGAGGTAAAAGTTTTCGCACCCCATTTTTCTACTATGTCCCTGGAGGATGAGCTGGAGTCGGATGTGGAGCGCTACCTTGAACGTTTCGACGGTGATTACGGCGTGGGAATCGACACGGGTGAGGACGGCTTCTACATCAACATCACGCTTTCTGAGGGAAGCGAGAAGCCGGTCATCGCCGAGCCGGTGAGGGATGTCGCCGCTGCCCTTGACTTCGAATCTTTCGAGATCGACCGCGCGGAGTACGACCGGGAGGAGAACGTCTACGAGGTATGGGTCTCCCTGGCGGAAGAAGGTATGTCGTGAACCCAAGTGATAAAGAGTCGCGGCGGCATAAACCTTCACATGCCGGTCTCCGCCAACCAGGGCCGCGACTCCATCGCGAAGCTTGTCTACCACGGCGAGACGTTTGACGTCCAGGATTATGGAGCGCTGGAGGTCGACGGCGAGCTCACCATCTATTCCACGGGAGAGGGAACGGGCGTCCACGAGTGGATAGAGTCCTGCGATACCATCCAGCCTGACGGCGAGGAGGAAGAACAGCTGGAAAAGCTCCTTGCCAGGGACTGGCACGAGTGAATCAACTCTTATTTATCTTTTCAGCCCCATTGACCCTTTCTAGAGGGATAAGTTGTCGCTGATCGGCTACAGCTGGGAGCAGAGTGACCTGGGGAATACCAGGTACGCGGGGAAGTATGTCACCCATGACGACGTGAACAGGCACACCGTGGTCGAACAGGTCCAGGATGCCAGTACAGACCTGGAGCTCGGCGCCCACACCCTGGAATACCGGGGCACGAGGATGGATGTCAGGCTTGACGTGAACAACAGGTTCGCGATATTCTTCTACGATGAGAACTTTGAACGCGAACTCGGCGACCAGGATTTCAACGACGTCATCGCCTACTTCCTCACCCCTGACAGCTACAAGTCCCACTCCCC
>CAZAII010000062.1:0-4905 GCA_964485165.1 uncultured archaeon
AGGAGGCAGGGGTCTATTCTTTCACCGTTACAGCCACTTCTCGTGCAACAGATAAGAGATACTCGGTTGACGGCACAGTCGAGGTCATCAAGGACCACGATGTCTCCGTTCACGTTAGACCTTCCTCACAGAACGCCTGCCTCGACGAGAAAGCAACCTATGATGTCGTCGTCAGTAACGACGGTATCCAGAAGGAGGAGTTCCAGCTGACCACGCGGTACGGCAAGCTCTCCCAGAAGATGGTTTCACTGGAGGAGGGAGAGAACCAGACGGTTACGCTGACCGCCTCAGCATCAAAGCCCGTCCAGGAGAACTTTAACGTTATCGCGGCGTCAACCACCAGTTACGCACAGGACATAAAGAACGTCGAATTCAACTCAGAGATCTGCTACGCATCCGACGTCTCGATAACACCGCAGAACCAGGACGTGGCGGCTTTCACGGAGGCGGAGTACGAGGTAACGGTAAGGAACACAGGCACCAGGGATGACCAGTTCACACTTTCGGCGAACATGGGAGCGCTGGACGATACCAGCTTGGATATAGACGGCAAGTCCTCGTCTTCCACCACGCTCACAGTCACTCCGGAGGAACCCGGGCAGCAGGACCTGAAGGTAACGGCCAAGTCCGAGGTCACCAGCTCGGGAACTGCGACGGCGAACGTCTACAACGGTATGGACATGGACGTTAGCTTCGAGCAGGAGAAGTACAGTGTCTGTGAGAACGAGAGAATCGACCTGGAGGCAGAGATAGAGAACACTGGAGAGGCAGAGGAGACTTACAGCCTCAGCTCACTCCAAGGCAATCTCTCCGACACCGAGGTTGAACTTGACCCCGGCGAAAGCGAAGAGGTCGATATAGATATCGATTCATCCAGTATGGAAGAAGGAAGCCACAAGGTACAGCTCACATCGACCGCGACCTCCTTCGACTCACCAACCAGGTCAGCTAATACTACAGTGGTGGTCAAGAACTGCTGGGACCTGGAGATGAACGTCGTCCCAAAGATACAGAGCGCCGGGAAGAACAGGAGCGTGATTTACGAGATCCACCTGAAGAACACCGGGACGGAGGACAACACCTACGAGCTTTCCCATGAAGGACCCGGCTGGGTTTCCATCCGACCCGAGACAGTTGAGGTAGAAACAGGCAAGTCCGAGAAGGCCTTCATGTACGCCGGAATCCCATTCGGCAAGGACAAGGCAGAGATAGAGATAAGGGCCTCAGCTGTTGGCAACAAGATCAACAGGTCTGACACCGTCACCCTCCTCATCGGGAAGGAGGTCAAGGACGCTATCAGGAGTGGCCGCGGAGGAGGGCTGCTTACAGGGCTCTTCAATGGAAGGCTTCCAGAACTCCGGATGCCGGAGACCAACCTGGGAAGAGCCATACTTTCCGTGGTGGTCGGACTGCTGATAACCGCGGCAGTCCTTTACCGGGAATGGTAGAACATTCTCGCATTTCTTCCTTCTTTTCTTTAGTCCAGTAGCTTTTCTGCTATCCCTCGGCAATTTACATCTCGACAGAGTGTAGAAGTGGTCTGCGCCTTCCAGCCCTGCAGATAGGCAACATATAGAGACGAAGAGAAACAAAAAGAAGAAGTGGGAAAAAAGAGGTTTTACTGTCCGTTAACTGTGACCGAAGTGGATGACTCCCTGGTGTAACGGTACTTGGCCGTTGTAGTCACGGGAACAGTTGTCTGCAGGTCAGGACTTGTCAGCCCAGAGTTGAAGTCGAAGCACTCTACACCCCTGTTGCCTACCATGTCGACTTTCTCCGTAGTCGAGCTGATGGCGTTGGGTGCGCTGACTGTGAGTTCGACCGAGTTCTCCACGTCACTGTAAGCGCCGGAGACCTTTGCTCCTTCAGCCGTCGGCTGTCCGTCTGCGATGTTCCTGACGATGACGCAGAGCTGTGAAGCCGTGTTGCTTCCGGAGTAGAAGATGATAGGCGTGTTGGTCCTTACCTCCATCTTAATCGGTCCAGCACTGTTGTCGACACTCGGCTTCGTCCTGCTCGCTCCAGTATCCCTGAACCTTTCCTCGCTCATCAACTGGACCTGCGAGATTCCTGTGGTCTGGTAGTCATACTGGAGTTCTCCGAGGAAGTTGTAAGGGATAGTCACGTCCGGACCAAGTCCGGGAGCAGTGAGTTCCATCGTGTCCTCTCTCGGTGTCGATGGGACGCCGTTCTCCGGATCTGGAGGACTAAGCGCGGCGCCTCCAAAGTTCATCCCCACGTTCGAACCAGCGAGGTCATCGCCGCTGTTGACAGCCCACGAGGGGCTCCCCGAGAACGGGACATTAAATATCTTCAGCTGAACGTTCTCGGCTTCAGCTCCACCCGTGTTCTGGACGACAGACCTTAGCTGCACGTTCGCAGGACTACCTGAGGGGCTGGTGACCGAAGAGGGAAACGCTGAGAACTCGTCGATTGTCATTCCCTGGTTCTCTGTCACTGTCACATCCGTATCGCTACCGGACTGAGTACATCCTGAGGCCACAACGACCAGAGCCATCAAACCTAGGATAGCCCTGTGCTTGTTGCGTGTCATTGTCTGTTAACGACCTCTATGTCAAGACTTGGGGATTTGGCGTATTTATAAGATGTGGAAAAAATCAGGTTCCTCTCGACCTGTGAGCCCGAATTCGACTCTATATCGCAGAAGAACTCGATTCGGTTCTCGACGACAGGTTTCAGCTTGACCGGCTCAGTATTTCCATCACACCTGTTGAAAATCGCATCCGGAGCATACTCCAACTCGTAAACGTGGCTCCCAGACATCTTTCTCAGGCTTCCAGGCCCCACACTTTCCAGCTGCACCTCAAGCGAGGCATCATCCGTCTGGCCTGTAATTATGGGGAAGGGATTCTCTCCAGTCACCGTCATCTTGACCTCGTTGTTCGCGTAGGTTTTAGTCTGCTGGTTTCTCTCCTCTATGTCATCTATGGGCTTGAACTGGGCCTTGAAAGGATCGCCGCTGTTCGAGAGGCTCGACTCGTAGACCAGGTTGAGCCTTACGTTGTAGGACTTCGAGTTAAAGCCCGTCAGCTTGTCCTTGGAAGGAGCCTTGATAGTCCACTTGCACACCGTCTCGGGATAGACATCCTGCTTGGCAGGCCTGACCGGGGGCGAGCAGGCCTGGGTATCGATGATTTCAAGGAAGCCCAGGTTGTACAGAGAGGTCTCTTTCAGGGTTATCCCGCTCTCCGTATGATAGTTCTTGAGCCTGAGGGTCACGACCGCCTGCTGGTCCGGCTGCAGGGTATGGTCTGATACCTTGAAATCCACTATCTCCAGCCCCTTGTTGGACTTCTCCTCACCTTCAGTATTAGAGGTGCCGTCAGGTAGCTCAGTGTCCGTCCCCAGCCTGTTGGCTATATCAGTGCAGCCTGCAGATACAACCACGATTCCGATTAAAATCACCATCCTAGTTTTCACTGTACTTCACCTGCACATTCCTTGTACCGGCGTCTTTGATGTAGGTGTAGTTCACGCCAGCACTTATCTCCGATATCATGCTGGGGCTGCCGCCCAGAGCTGACCTCTCAGGGACCTCAAGGTCACAGGTTATGACCCGGGACTTACCCTCGAAGATCCTTATGGGATCGTCGTTGTCGAGGTCGCACTTGGGATCGCCGACTCCCGCGAAGTTTTCCCATTCGTATCCTCCGCTATGACCGTATGCCAGGAAGCACCATGGATTGCCCCCGCATGCCGCACCGGGAGACGGGTAATACTTGAAACCCTCATCGAGCGTCAGCGGCGGCGAGGCCTGGATGTTCATGGTGGACTCCGCGATATCTACTACGCCCTTTCCATAGTCCTCGGCCTCCGCGTTCTGGAGCTGGAGAAGTATCTGCATATTCTTGTCCTCCCCCGGTTCACTTGCTATAAATGTGGACTGTCCCTCCTCCGCGGTACTCCCTATGGTCTCTATCGCCAGGAAAAGCGGCCCTGCCGAGGACTCCGAGTTCAGGCTTGAGGCCTCTACACTCCTGTCCTCCTTGATCTGCACCTGCTTGTACGCCCTCACAGTGTAGTTAAAGGGGACCTGGAAGTCCAAATCGCATTCATGACCGTAGAGAGGCACCCTGCCCTGTTGCTCTAGCTGCCAGCGCAGCTTTATCTCCTGCTTAGGCTTCAGCAGGTAGTAACCTCCCTTGTCCTCTGCCGGGGTCGACTCCTGGTAACCGTCGGCCGTATTTTCGAATATATCCCTGCAGTGGTCCTTCAGGACCCTTTCACCCTTCTTGCCGGGGTTGAACTTGGCGGGGAGCTGGCCACTGTTGATTATATCCATGGAAACTCCGACAGTCTTCCCCTCATATATCTCGGTGGGCTGAACCTCCAGCCGGTGGACTGTTATGGAGCCGTCACCCTCGGAAGTGGTTTCACTTCCGCCGCCGTTACTGCTGCAACCAGAAGCTATCACGACCAGGAATAACAGACTTAAAACTAGCTTTTTGCTTTCCATGACTATGGGTGTGTTCTCCGGGATTAAAAACTTTTTAATAGAAAAGTTCTGGCTTCCCGCCGCAGGACTGGGGAAGGATTACAACGTTTTCAACACCACCGTCTATGCATCTCTTTTTGCCCTGGCGGCCGCCTACCTCGGCTGGCCGGCGCTGAAGAAACTGGAGATAGAGCTGGACCGTGATTTCTTCGTTGGTGTAGCTCCGTATGCCTTTATCGGCGGCGGCCTGAGGGCGCTGGAGGACATAGGTGTGGCACCGGCCCCGTTTTTCGTTACGCCGTTCATCTATGTCATCATCTTCGGCCTTATAGTCGGGATGATTTGGCTCTCGCTCCAGGTCGCGGAACGCACCGAGATAGATTACCACCGGTTCCTGGCGGGCTCAGGAATCGCCATACTCCTGGGACTACTCAGCTTCTACTCCCCCA
>CAZAII010000063.1:0-4899 GCA_964485165.1 uncultured archaeon
TCTCGCCGACCTCCATGTTGAACGCCTTCCTCTCGAACGGCTTCACCATGTCGCCCCTTCCGAAAAAGCCCAGGTCGCCCCCGTTGTCACCTGAAGGGCCCTGGCTTTTCTCTTTTGCGGCTTCCTCGAAGGTCGTATTCCCGCTGTCGATGTCCAGCTTGATCTGCTTCGCGTGTTCCTCGTTGTCGACGAGGATGTGTGAAGCACGTACTTCCTTTGCCATGTCCTTGAGTTCTCAGGCAAAGATTAAGAATTATTGGCATAGAATCCCTTTTTAAGTGCGCCTTCTTTAGTTTAAACATGTATCAGGGCGGTAGAAGCACTGTCGACTCGGGCGGTGCCGGAGGAGGCGCCAAGGCCAAGCTTGTCGGTGTCCTGATACTTTTAAGTGGTCTCTACGGGCTCTGGACTCTCTTGATGTCGACTCCAGAAAACCCGGGGATGCTGATAGTATCTGCAGGCCTGGTCCTGGGTAACTTGGCGGGAGGTATCGGGATAATAATGGACAAGTTCGCGGCCTATGTGATGGTCGCTGTTATACTGGTTTTCAACATAATCCTGAGTTTGCTGGGTCTCGCCCTGATCAGGCTGTTGATAGATATAACCCTCGTCGGAATCATACACAGGGTCATAAGGCCGTAGAGGTTAGCCCCCCCAGGATTCGAACCTGGGTCAGCGGCTATCTTTGTCGAAGCTCGCTGGAAAACTCGCTTCTCGGTCCCCGTTCTGCCAAGGGCAGAACTTGAGGCTCCAAAGGCCGCTATGATTGACCGCTACACCAGGGGGCTTTAGCACCTAAGAAAAAGGAAACCGCTGAATGCTTAAAAGTGGACAAGTTAAAGTTGCTTCTTGATTTTCTCGACAGCATCGTCGGATAGGTGATAAACGACGCGGCCTGCCTCATCTTCCGGTTTGTCCAGCTTCAGGACCTTTGAAAAATATCTTTTCAGGACGATGTACTTCTCCTCGATTTCTCTGCTCCTCTTTTTTCCCATGGGGCTGAGGGTGAAGCCCTTGTAGGGCGCGCGACAGACCAGATTCGCGTCCTCAAGCCTCTCCACTGCCTCTGAGACGCTCGCACCGGATACCTTCAGGCGTTCGGCTACTTCCGAAGTCGTGGTACTGCTTTCTCCCCCCTCCGTGAGCTCGTGGATTGCGCGGAGGTATTTTTCGCGGGATTCCATGGTCTGGAATGGATGGGCAAGAGATAGAAAGCTTTGCGGTCCCCGTACTCATATGCCCGGAGTGGCAGAACACGATAAAAAGCGCCTGATAGAGGCCGCGAAGGAGGTGCGGGAAAACGCGTTCACTCCCTACGGCCACTCAAGGATAGGTGCCGCGGTCCTTACGGAAGGTGGGGAGATCTACATGGGCTGCAACGTCAGCAGCGTCATCCAGGGGATGGGAACCTGCGCCGAGAGGAACGCCATCACTAACGCTGCGGCGAACGGCGAGTACGTCTTCCGGGCGATGGCGCTCTATTCGGTAAAGGAAGGTGACTTCAAGCCGTGCGGTATGTGCCTCCAGCTGATGAACGAGTTCGCCCAGCTCCGGGAAGACAACGATATGGAACTGGTAATCGCGAGCGCTGACGGGGTATCCGAGACGACGCTCCGGGAGATAGTACCGGACCTCTACGGCCCCGCGCATCGGCCCTCGGACCTGGAGCCTTACAGGTGATCTACATGGGGATAGTATACGGTGTCGCTGTGCTGATAGACGATGTATCCGTGGAGGAGCCCTCCTATCTCATGCTCAGTCAGGAATGGGGTGGTGAAGAGTATCTTGCGCCCCCTGCTGGGAAGGTGGAGGATTTCGATGCCTCCCCTGAAGAAGCCGCGGTAAGAGAGGTCAGGGAGGAAACCGGTATAGAGTTGGAGGAGCATGACCTGGAAAGGCTTTTCGAGACATCTGCAGAGTTCGGTGCCGACCGGCTGGTATGGTATGAGACAGGGATCGGGATTAAAGAGCACGATATAGAACTGAACCACGAGTCCTCGGGTTACGAGATACTTGAACCGGCGGAGGCTCTTGGAAGACAGAATGTAAAGCTCCCGGATGCCACTTTAGAAGCGCTTGGGAAAATCGATATTTAGAGGGAAAAATCTGGATAGCCCCACCAGGATTCGAACCTGGGTCTTCACGCCCAGAACGTGAAAGGATTGACCTCTACCCCATGGGGCTCTTTTTCTCTGTTGAAAGCTATCGAAGGGAAACTTTTAGTACGTCATCTACAGCCTTTCCAGGACGGCGTAGAAGATAACTATTGTGACTGTGGTGAAGAGCACTGCTGGTGCGAATATCTGGAGTATCTCGTTTGACGGGAAGACTCCGAGGTCGATACCGATCAGCAGGATGACAAGGGTCTCGATGTCGAGGCTTAAGAGGGATGCTGCGACGGTCATCGGCTTCTCCATATCGTGCATCCGGGGTATCGCGTAACCTATGGCCAGCTTGGAGACTGTGGAGAGCAGGAAGAGGAAGGTCGCGGCTTCAAGGTTCGCCATCATACCTGTCTCACCGTATATATGGAGTCCGAGACCGAACCACGCGAAGAAGATGGGGATGAACAGGCCTTCACCTATAGCCTCTATCTTCTCCTGGAAAGCCCTTGAATCCGAGAAGTCGGAGCGTGATATTATGACGCCGGCGAAGAATGCTCCTAGAACGCTTGAAAGCCCTATTATCTCGGTCAGGTAAGCCATGAAGAGCAGTAGAGCGACGGTTATCGCGAACTGGGCCTCCGTCTCCTCGAACATTATTATGTACTCGTCTATCTTGTGGATGAACTCGTGCAGGAGCACGAAGACGAAGACAAACCCCAGTATACCACCCACCTTTACCGCCAGGCTGGAAAGAGTGGTTGAAGAGGTGAGGACCAGTACGGTGAGTACGCCGAGGCCTGCGGTCACGTTGATGACCGACGACTTGATGGTGTACTTTCCTATCTCCTCCCTCAGCATGTTCCTGGAAAGCATGATCTTTGAGGGGACGCCGATGTCAACGACTGCATATGCAAGTGCGATGAATACGTACTGCTGTATGTCGGTGAAAGGCAGGTAACGCGGTCCAAAAAGCAGCAGCGCGGCCATTATGAAAAAGAAGGAGCCTATCAGGACGCCGAGCCCCAGATCGAGTCCCTTGCGGTGCCTGAAGATCTCAGCGGCGTTCTCCTCCCTGAGGCCGGCCTGGAAAAGTATAAGGGTAGCCCCGATGGTCCCGAAGCCAGCAACCGCATCAGCCTCTATGAGGCCGAAAAGCGAGGGTCCAAGCGCGAGACCGGTAACGATATAGCCGATTATCGACTCCAGTCCTATCCTCTCGAATATCTCACCCACTATGAATGACACGGAAAGGAGAACTGCGAGATCGAAGAGTATGGAACTGCTGATGCCGGCGGCCATTATATCTCCTCCACTAGCCTGTTCTCGTGGACCACTCCTATTATGTCGCCATCCTCCTCTACAGGCAGGGAACGCAGGTCCTCCCGGTCCATGAGGAAAGCCATCTCGCCTATTGTCTCGTCCGGGGGGACAGTTATCTCGT
Organism: uncultured archaeon; assembly: GCA_964485165.1. Taxonomy (GTDB): domain Archaea; phylum Nanohalarchaeota; class Nanosalinia; order Nanosalinales; family Nanosalinaceae; genus CAZVPZ01. The sequence goes on from CAZAII010000063.1 coordinate 3,547, forward strand.
GCTGGTTCATAAGGTCCTCCGCGGTCTCCGCCATGTACTGCTGGTTGAAGGAAAGGCCAAGGATCCCTATGATCTTCTCCTCGTCTATCCTCTTCTCGGGTATGAGTATCTTGAGCAGGGAGTGCTCATGCACTTCACCGACCAGCTTGTCGTCCTTGCTGACTATAAGCGTGTTCTCCTCGCCCTTGACGCGCTCCGCGACCTCGTGAACCGGCTTGTCATGCTCGATGAAAACCGGGTCTTCCATCAACTCCCGCGCAGTCTGCGTCATAGAGGCCAGTTAAGACTACTGGCTTAAATTGTTTAATCGCCGGGGCTGGGATTTGAACCCAGGAGGCCCGTCACAGGCCACCGGTTCTCAAGACCGGCACGTTCAGCCAGACTCCGTCACCCCGGCAGTGGAAGCGGATCATCTACAGGAACCGCTATCTAGGAAAAATAGCTTCTAAAAGATTTAAGTCAGGGCGGGTTGACTATTCGGTTAACTCTATCTCGACGTCGACGCCCTCGGGTACATGCACACGCATGACCTGCCTCAGGGCGCGCTCGCTCTCCATGATGTCGATAAGCCGGTTGTGGATGTGCATCTCGTAGCGCTCTATGGTTTCACTGCCTTCTCCATCAGGCGCCTTCCTTGTGGGGATCTTGAGAACGCGAGTTGGGAGGGGGACAGGACCTGAAACCTTCGCATTGTATTCCTCGCCGATATCTACTATCTCCTCTGCCAGTTCCTCTATCTTGTCCACATCCGTACTTCTCAACCTTACACGTGCCCTCTGCATAGTCCCCTAAGATGAACTAATTTTTATAAAGGATAACAGGCGATTTACTGGTCTCCCGAGATAAGATCGAGGTAGAGGCTGTCTCCTATCTTCTCGGTGGCGAGCGAGCTTCCTATACCGATAGCTGCGCCGTCGTAGTGGCCTGCTGCCAGGCTGATCGCTCCACCGGCGAGCGTGGCCGCTGCCACTCCTTTCTTGGCGGCGTAAGGGTCCTCGCTGATCTGCCTCTTCTTATCCATGACGTACCGGGCGCCAGAGTCAAGGATGCTGGTCGATTCCTCCAGCGTTTCGCCTTCTGCTTCAAGTGTGCTCATGATTACTGCCTCCTTTTGTTCTTGGATGTGGGATTAAATTAAAGAGAAATAGGTGGTGGAGTTCTACTCCTTCTCCGTGACGCTCAGTGCCATACCGGCTCCGACAGTCTGGCCCATGTCCCTGATAGCGAACCTTGCCAGCTGTGGGATGTCGTCGTTCTCCTCGATGACGAGCGGCTGCTGGGGTGTGATTTCCACGATCGCGGCCTGTCCCTGCTTGATGTAGTCAGGGTCTTCCTCGATCGTCTCACCGGTCT
>CAZAII010000064.1:0-2577 GCA_964485165.1 uncultured archaeon
GGAAAAAGAGGTTTATGCGGCCGGGAAGTCGATGTCGTCTCTTTCTCCCAGCATCCCTCTCAGGCTTTCACCGAGCTGGAGCCCTATTGAACGATTTTTCTACGATTATTAGCTTTCTGCTTTTCTGGTCTATCGGCGGTAGATTTTCCCTGGAAAAATATACCTGGCTTAGACAGCTTCTCGATTTCACATCTTCCGGCTAATTTTTCATCGGGCGATTTAATCTCAGCTATCGCCAGTTTTTATCTTACCAGCTCGTATCCTGCCGCGGCCAGCGGCTATTGGAAGGTCTGACCACGCCACGTGTCATTATCTCGACTTTTCCCTCGAGGCCCACTTTTGACCACCTTTTTGCGTTAACTGTCGAAGCAAAGGGTTAAGAAAGTTCTATCCAGTTACCGGATTATGGACAGGCAGACCTTACTTGTCGGGGTTTCGGTTTTCATCCTGCTCGCCTTCGCGGGATTCTACCTGGGTACAGGGCAGGATTCCCCCTCAGGTCCAGGAAGTGACACGAAGTTTTCCACTCTAATGAACACAACGGTGGATGACGACGATGAGATAGCTACTGCCAGGTTCGACAACAGGACACTCGACCTGATGTACGAGGACACCGAAGAGGCGCGTTTCTACATCGACATCGACCGGGATGGTTCGTTCGACAAGGAGTTCGACGGCCTGAAGCATAATGGAGAGGTCTATAACGTCACCGAGACTGTAAATCTTGGAGAAAGCACCTACATGCTCTATTTCCGGTACAAGGATTCCGGGAACGAGACAGGTGATGGCTGGCTCTGGCTTTACAGGGTCAGGGAACTCTGATGTCGATCAGGCACAAGGGGGAGCGACCGGACTGGATTGACGAGCTGATCTCTGGAAAGAGGATTGAATGGGTGCTCTACGACAGCAGCACCGACAAGATGAAGGTGGCTACCGCGAAAGACCAGAAGGAGGCCATCAAGACCGCCCTGTCCCACGGCATCGTTCCCAGAAAGACGCAGCATGCCGCGCCCAGGACGGATGCCTACCGCCGCATGGTGATGAGTCCTTCCGAGTTTGAGCGGTTCATGGAGCGTCTTGGCGCCAGGTAGTTTTTTTAACGCTGCAGCACCACTTTGCTACATGGTTTTCTCGACCGGTGCCGTGAAGGAACTGGTATCCGACCTTTCCGATCACAAGGATAACATCCGGGACTTCAGCGCTCGGGTGGTGGAAAGGGCTTCTGACATCGCAAGTTTCAAGCAGCGTAAGACTATAGCCCCGGAAGATGTTGAGAGGGCGGTCGAACAGCTGGAAGAGGACAGGAAGTAGAAAGATATTTTTTAAACAACATCGCAGTCATTAATATATGAGCCGATTTATAAAGGGGCTTGCAGGTTTCGCCTTCGGTTTTACCCTGTTCGTGCCGTTTTTCTTTTTCACAAGCCGGTCCCAGGCAGGCCCCACTATCACGGGTGCTCCGCTGGCCTACAAGCTTCCCATGATAGTCGGCCTTGTAGTGATGTACCTTTTCCCGCTGATATTCTGGGCGCTGCTTCCCGCCAAGGACAGGATCCGGCGCTGGTATGAGCAACGGAAGTACTAGGAGAATATTTATCTGGGGCCGCACAAAAATTATCCAAGGAGGGGAGACTAATCGACTGGCTTGAAGTCCTTGTTCTGGCGGTTATAATAGTCGGTAGTAACTACGTCCTGAGCCAGCCCTCGCCGACGCCTCCCGCCGAGAAGTACGATTTCACGAACATCAAACAGGTAAAGGAGAAGCCCGCGAACTATCTCAACCGCTCGGTAAACATCCACGGCGAGCTCGTCGAGCGGGAGACCCGGACAGGGAGGAGCACCGTGTTCCTGAAGCAGAAGGAGAAGTACATGGAGCTTAGCGGCTGCGAGTTCAACAGCACGACGGAGAGGGCGGGGGTGAAGGGCACGGTTGGCGAGTACCAGAGCTGCGAGTGCATCTACCGCGACCCTTACCTCGGATGGTCGGATAGGAGCGTAAGGATGAAGGAGAAGAGCTCCTGCAGGAGGAGTATCCCCGACATGTACAACAACAGCAGGTGTGTTGATGGAAGCGTGAAGACCCACTACTACCTGACCTGTGGCGATGTTCTCTACACCGAGTAGGCGAAACCAATTTATTAGTCGAACCCCAGTACTTCAACGGGGAGGGAGATGGAAAGTTCTAACAAGCAGTCCGGGGACTCTATCGCGCGCAGGTACGAGAAAGTCCTCAAGTCTATCAGGAAACGCAACTAGCTTTCAGGCAGGTCACGGCGCCACCTTATTCCCGCGGGGTACGTCTGGAGTAGATGTTGCTGTTTTGAATCTTGGGGTTCCAAATTTAGACTGTAGGAGAACACCCGATGAGATTCCAGGAACTTGACATTTCGGAAGATACTTGTAGCAGACTTGAAGAACAGGGAATAAAGGAACCCACAGAGGTACAGGAACGGTCGATTCCCCGTGTTTTCGACGGCGACGATGTCCTCGTGGAATCGGAGACCGGGTCGGGGAAGACGCTAGCGTTCTCGCTCCCGATAATAGAGCAGGTGGAGGGAAGCGAGACACAGGCCCTCG
>CAZAII010000064.1:2677-4895 GCA_964485165.1 uncultured archaeon
GCGTTCTCGCTCCCGATAATAGAGCAGGTGGAGGGAAGCGAGACACAGGCCCTCGTGCTCTCGCCTACACGAGAGCTCGCGAAGCAGATAGCGGAAGAGATAAATAAGGCCGCTGGAGAGAACGTGGAGACGGTTACCATCTACGGCGGCGTCGGCTACGAGCCCCAGATACAGGGCGCGAAAAAGGCTAACATCGTGGTAGGGACTCCAGGACGGATTCTGGACCTCTTGAAGCAGGGAAAGCTGGACGTATCAAGCATCGAATACTTTGTTCTGGACGAGGCGGACAGGATGCTGGACATGGGTTTCCAGGACGAGCTTGAGGGCATCATCGAGTACTGCCCTAGCCAGCGCCAGAACCTTCTGTTCGGGGCAACCATCCCGCACGACCTGAAGCGGCTGTGCGAGAAGTACAGCATCGATCCCGAGATAATAAGGATAAAGAGGAAGAAACACACCAGGAACCTGGAGGAGAAGTACATCGACACCAAGCCGAACAGGAAGCTGTCGACGCTCTACACACTCCTGAAGAAGAGGGACCGCGACCTTTCCCTGGTGTTCTGCAGGACGAAGAACACCACCAGGTGGCTCGCAGGCAAGCTCAGGAAGAACGGCATCGACGCCCAGGAGCTCAACGGTGACATGTCGCAGCACAAGCGCGAGCAGATGGTGGAGAAGTTCGAGAACAGGGGAGTCCGTGTCATAGTCGCGACTGATGTCGCGGCGAGAGGCCTCGACATCGACGGCATAAGCCACGTCTTCAACTACGACGTTCCTGACACTGTCGACACCTACACCCACCGCGTCGGACGGGCGGGAAGACAGGGAGAGCCCGGCGAGGCCATCACACTTCTCGAGAAGAAAGACTACCAGAAGTTCCGTAAAATCAAGAAAAAGAAAGACATCGACAGGATCGACAGAGACCAGCTCCAGCTAAAGAGAGTCAAGACCTGAAAAGGTGAAGGTTTTTAACCCCGTCTACTAGCAAATATTATTTATTCTTTAGTGAGTACAGTTGTGATTCATGTCAACCGGTCCGGTTTACTCCAATGTAGAGAGACACGATAGCTTTCCCTCTATCGCGCTAGAATACGATGAAAACCTGAGACAGAGGTACGCGGATAAAGACCCAAACGAATGGGGTTCCGAACCCGACGAGGTTTTCACACACCCGAGCTTCGTGTGGGATATCGAGCCGGAAAGGTTCTACTGGAGCAGTAACCGGGTTGACAACGTTCTGGTCCATCCACCGGTTTACGAGGACGCGCTCAAGGGTTTTGGGGTCCGTGTGAACGCTCCCCTGAAGAAGGAGGAAGACCTGGAGGATTTAGCGGAAGTGCTGGAGGAAGATGCCCTTGAAGAGAACCTCGTGATGAACGACTGGGATGACTATGACGACGCCCAGTACTTCGACTTCTTGAACACCCCTCTCGACACTGCAGTGATGCACGGCAAGGCCTGGGAACATGGGATCCCGGTACACGTTCCCAGGGGAGCCGGGAAAGGTATGCACGTATCGGTTGACGACCACTCCCGTTATGACGCCGACTGGCTGGAAGGTGCGCGTGAGAAGACACTTGACTGGATGGAGGCGAGCACTGAGAAACTGCCCGCAAACCACCAGTTCACCAACAGGGACCTGGCGGAGGCGGCGAGAGACCTTGACGGCACGACTGCAGTAGTAACATTCGACCAGGGGCTGACAAAGACCATAAACGATGTAAACGGCGGTTCGCTGGCCTATTACACGCCGGCGCTTATGAACATGGTCTTTGACGCGCAGGACTGACCCGGGTGTTGACATGGCCGACCTCCAGAGATACCTTGAAAGCTGTGAGGCGGAACACGTCCGGCTGAGGAACATGCTGGGCGGCATGAAACAAGACTACGACGGCGACATCCGGTATTCTCTTGATGTCCGGGAGGAAGAGATAGTGCTAGATGTTGCGGTGATGGGTGAAGAGCTGAGTCCTCCTTCACCGCCGCGCTGGGACCGCGTCCTCGCGATATTCGATGAGGCCCTTGAAGGCCTCAATAACTTGGCATTGAAGCAAGAAACCCTGAGAAATGATGGTTTGGTAAGGAATGAGAGGTACAGCGTGGTCCGCGCACCGCGTGTCTACCGCCCGGAGGAAGACGGCTACATTACGCTGGACCAGAGCGTTCGCAACCTTTCCAACATCTAGATGTACTGTTTCAGGTAGACGAGGAATATGAT
>CAZAII010000065.1:0-4882 GCA_964485165.1 uncultured archaeon
CACGATGCCCACCTCGAAGTCAGGCGAGACCCGGGAGTAGGGATCCACCGTGACGGTGAAATCCCCGTCTACTGCCCTGACGGATGCGTGGCCGTCCCAGTAGACCTCAATCCCCTGATAATCCAGAAATTTCACTTTCCCGGAGTTGACTCAGGCAAGCAATTTTAAATCCCTTTTTCCCCGGTCGACGCCTGAGAAGCCTCACGGTAGAGCCAGGCTACCGAAGCCAGCACGAGAGCCGGGAAAGTCAGGAAACTGGAAGGAATCGCAGATCTGGACATGGAGGTCATCACTCCCAGCAGGACAAGTGAAGAGAGGGTGGTGGCCGCCACAAGGAACGCTATAGACCTCTCCCTGCCCAAACCGTCCATCGTTCCCTGGAGCCGGGAAATACGCTGCACCCTTGAGAACAGTTTGCTGATTACACCGGAGAAAACACCGTAGATGGTAGCGGGTACTACACCCACGAGCGGAATCCCCAGTACCAACAGTATTTCTTCCGGGTCAACATACGAGAAATCGGTGCCCGACAGCTGCAAAGCCATGAAACCGGTTATACCGACAAGGTAAGGCACAAAGCAGGCGACGAACGTGTACAGCATCGCCCTCTTCCACCGCCAGGCCAGTCCAATGATTACAGGTACCGCCAGCAGAGCCCAGAGGAATGGACTGGCGGGATTAACAAGTCCAACAATCGAGGTAATGGCGACCGCCATCAGTACCGCATCGTTGATACCTCCCAGTGTCTTCCCTACGCTGTAAGAGGTCCTGTCAACCCTGAAAGAGACTTCCTGCACCACAGAGGGACTTGAAGTCATCTCGACCTGTTTTTCTTCCCCGGAGAACTCGAGCATCCCATTCTCCCGATCGATGTCATCGGGGTTGATTATCCTTGTCTGCTCCCTCGGGACGTGGAATGGCTCGGCTTCCTGGAAGTAGAGGTCTTCTTTTACCTCGTGTGCGTTGAATTTTATCCTCTGACGCACCAGGAACTTGCCCTCCGCGTCAAACGTTTCCAGTTCCGGGGGAGGATTCGAGACGGTGTCCGAGTACTTTACCTTTGCACCCGGAACCGTCAGCGGCTGTTCTGCCAGGGTGTAGACCAGAAAGTTGCCCGGCGGCAGCGGCTCATCCTCGTGGGTGTGGTTATGGTCCCCGTGCCCGGCATCCGGCGTCATGGGGGATCTATCATGCGGCCTAGACATGATGCGGAGAGGCAGCATAGGTCTCTCCGTATCGAAGCTGAACTCTATCGGCTGTAGGCCTCCACGGAGCCAGCACCTGCCCTCAGTGTCCTGACCCTCATCTGGAAGCTGCTGCCTGAAACGAGGATTCTTACCTATCTCGAACTGTCTCTGGGTCAGACAGCTGGCTTTCTCCACATTTATCTTGAGTGCCGTAAAGTAGAACTCTTCATCCTTCTCAATATAGTACTCAAAGTTCTCCCTGCTCTGATTTCGGTAGTCGAAACCGTTCCTGTTCAGCCAGTCGATAAGGGCCTGTGAGTCGTTCGCCTTGAGTACCGTGGCGCTGAAATCCCCGACATCCCGCTGCTTGACCACCTGAACGCTTTCCTGCGCACTTAAAGAATTTAGCGAACTCCCGAAGAGGCCGTCGATAGATTTGTCCTTCTCGGGTTCCTTGGTCATGTCGTGTAGCTTCTCAAACAGCCCCTCCTCCCGCTCGGTCATGTTGGGTTCGCCAGGGGTGGGAAGCACTAGTCCGAAATCCGAGGCGACGCCCTCGTAGGCCTGCCGGACAACATAACGTTGTCGACCGGTATCCTCATCGTAGGCGACCAGACCCTGGCTCTCGTCAGTGAGGTGAACGAATGAATCCGGGGGCGTATATATGACCGGGCAGGGAGCCGAAACGGCAATAGTGAAGAGTAAAACTCCTATAAAGAGCGCCAGAGGCTTTTTCATCCCTGTTAAGTTTAAACTGGGCGACTATTTAAAAAGTGTGCGGATATGTTTGACCGCTATCGAACACCCGGAGAGACAGGTCCATTAAAAATATTCGCCCTCTCACTCATGCTTGCATATCCGCGATATGCGGGGGTAGCCAAGTGGTCAAAGGCGCAGGACTTAGGTAGCCGGCTCCACCCGGTGTCGGCTTGAGAAGCGAGGTATATTCCGAGCTTCGATGGGAGAAATCCTGTCCGTTAGCGGTTCGCAGGTTCGAATCCTGTCCCCCGCATATCTCCCCCATATGCTATTAACAGCATCGCTGGTGCGAATCCTGCCCCACCGCATCGCTTTCAGTGCTGCTAGAGCCGGAATCGAGTTCGGATCCGGCGCCTCACAAAAAAGTATCGCTCGACATAGCGCTACCTCTAACTGGATCGGCAAGCGACCGGCTTCCCGGGCTTCAGTTCGATAGATAGAGTCTCCTTCCCTCGTTTGGGTTCCATGGAAACAGCTGCCTGTAACTCACGAACTCTGAAAGAGACTTGAACGGTTTAGATTCTTCCAAGGTTCTCCCCTCCCCAGACGCAACTTTCTCAGGCTGGAACTTAAAGCATAGGGGTAGGTTGTACCAGGCACCATATTTGTTTATGAACCGGCGTCTTCAAGACATGGATATGTTCACCGGAGCCAGTGCGACCGCCCTGGAAGCCTCAACATTACTGTTCCTTTCAGGTTTCCTGCTGCTTTCTTCCTGGGCTCTGATTAACGAGAAAGAGTTCAGGTACACCCACTACATTCTGATCGCCGGGACATCCTCCATCTTCACCGGCATGGCCACCATCGTGCTCTCGATGACCTGGTCCTCCTGATTTAAACCCGCATGATATATGTTCGTCTCTGACGACAACTCCGGCCGGATATACCGTATCTGGCACTCAGGTGACCCTTTCTATTAAATCCGTAGGATACAATTACCCTGATTAATGACAAGGTCGGCCCTGCAGCCCACGGAGCAGGATCTCCAGAACTTCGCGGTCGCGGTCGTCGCGGTCACCGCGGCCTTTGTAGGCTTCAGCGGGACGCTTGAGCCCCGGAGCATCGTTTTCTACCTGGGTGCCAGTGTACTCGTCCTGCTCGTGAGGGAGGCAGGTATACGTACAATCGGGCAGTGGATGGATGCTGAGATCGACCTGGAGCTCTCCGAGGAAGGGCTCGGGCTGACTTTCATGGGTGCGGTCGCTGCCTACCTGACGGGCTGGCCGATAATACTCCTGTTCCCTATCTGGACCACTTTCTCGGTCGAGCCCTACGAGCAATGGGGCAAGTCTGTCGACGTCATCTGGATGAAGAGAGAGTACTGGCTGATAGGCGCGGGAGTCCTCGCCCTACTTCTCGGCACCGCTGTAAGCGTCTTCGCAGGCTGGAACAGCCTGGCAAAGGTCTTCGCGTTCTTCCTGATATTCCAGCTCCTGCCGTTCGACTACCCCCTTATACCGACCGGGACGCTTGACGGGGCGTACATCCTGAGGTGGAGCGGATTCATCTGGCTGATCTCCCTCGGGCTCGCCATAGTGTTCCTCGCGGTTGTCTAGTAACTGAGCGACTTACGGGCTGCCACGAACCCCGTGACCGCTGCCAGCACCACGAACCCGAGGTATACGGGTAGCAACTCTTCTGTATAGATGACCGATAACACCAAGAGCGGGACGACGAAGACGGAGTTAGCGGCAAGGTACTTCAAGAAGAGCCCGGTGTCGTACAGCCTCTCGTTGGGTTCGGTTCCCGTAAGGTAGGAAGCGATGCCCATGGTATAGATCACCGTTGCTATCGATGTCGCGACGGCAAGGAATGGGAGCGAGGGGTAGAAGAAGTACGAACCGGCGACGTACAGCAGTGAGACCGGTACCGCTACAGCCAGGTAGGCGTGCTGCTTCGCAGAGAGCAGGCTTTCCCCATCCAGAGGCAGGTAGAGGTAGTTCTCCAACGCGTCAAACCGGTTGAGCCAGTTGTAGACGCTGAGCGCCAGAGTTCCTACAAGCACGCTGTAGGAGAGCAGCGGGTTGTTCAGGAAGAGGCTGGCCGCGGGGAAGTAAAGCACAAGGAACCAGTAGAACCCGGTCAGGATGGCAAGCGTGAAGAACACCTTGAAGATGCCGCCTGCTGAACGGGAAAGGTCGAGCACCGACTTGTCCGCCAGGGGGCTGAGGTACCGGGTGCTGTAACGCGGTGAAAGCACGCCGGGGACGCGGAGGGAACTCCGCGCGACCGCGACTGAGATAACAAGTCCGGCGAAGAACCAGAGACCCATCTGGAGGATCGCTGGCACAAGCGAGAAGCCGGTCGGAAGTAAGACGCCGAGGCTCACCGGGAGGAGGAACAGGAAGGTGTAGTATACCAGGTCCTTGACCAGGAAAGCCAACAGAAGGCTGGAGTCGGAGAGGGGCAATGTCCTCGACGAGTAGATCAGCAGGTTGGTCGGTCCGAGTATGTTTTTCATCGCCGACCTGCTGGTGAACGCTATAGAGCCGACGGAAGCACCCATGAAGCCGCCGAAGACAGCCAGCCCCATCCCGAGGTTCCCCAGGCTGACGGTGGAGTACTTCACGGTGGCGTAGGTGAAGAGAAGCGTGAGCAGGAAAATCATCACGGGGAAAAGCGCGAAAGACCTGCCGCTGAAGAGCCGGGAGTGCATCCGCCACTCCTCTTTCAGCATCCTGCGTATCATTCTTCTTCCAGGAATTTCTTTTTCAAGTTTTGAGTGTCCTCTACCACGTCGATGACCTCCCCCTGGCTGAGGAAGAACACACGGTCACACACTTCTTCAGCGAGCGGGATGACGTGGGTGCACAGGAACACCGTGCCGCCCTCCTCCCTGTACTCCTGGAAAAGCTTCTTGGCTTCCTCCTGTATCAGGGGATCGACGTTTATCAGCGGCTCGTCGATGAACACTATCTCCGGGTCGTGGAAAAAAG
>CAZAII010000066.1:0-903 GCA_964485165.1 uncultured archaeon
TGTTTTAATTACATTATAGAGACTTAATTATAAAATTTTACAAAAATTATTAAGCGAATTTTTTTGTCTATAGTAGACGCAGGTATAGTATGGGTGCAGGGGAGTAAATCGCGGAAAGCGGATGTGTACTTTATGTGATTTGCTTCGCGCGGGTCGTTCTGGACTACATGAGTGGCCTGAGGAAGAGAACCTGGTGAAAGTGACATAAGGAGATGGATTTTGATCGACATATAGATGATGTGGCAGAGCGGGCGAGACAGAACTTCTACAGTAGTTTTAACAACCCTCTCTATGGCCTTGAAGCAGAGGATATCCACCTTATGGAGGATTTCTCCGCGGCAGATAACTCGAACTTCCCTCTGACCCTGGAAAACGCTGCGGAACTCGGGGAAGGCCGGATAAGTTCTTCGCCTGGTATCGAAAGCGTTCCGAAGGCCGCTGTGTTTGAGGGAAGCCCGGAGGCTCATGGAAGGCCGGCCATCACCTATGACTACGGGCCGCAGGTTGAGATCGAGACCCAGGCTTTTCCAGGACTCTCTGGCCTGGTGGAGCAGAAGCGTTCCCTGGAGTCGATAGCCCGGGAAAGCGTTCCAGGTGGAACGGTTCTCCACCAGCTGGCTCTTTTACCATCCCTCCAGTTCGACAACCGCGATTTCGACGATCCTTTCGGCTGGGACAGGCACTGGAACGGAGAGTCAGCGGGATACAGGAACCCTGTCCTCCGGTACGGTGATATAGAGGCGGCTTACGGCGAACCGGCTATCGTCATGGGTGGTGCGGGGAGCATACAGTTCTCTGCGGTTCCAGGCGCGGAGCCCGGTCTTGAAACCGTGGAGAACACCGTCCTGGACTTTATCGGGGCGGGAGAGATGCCGGGGATACCTGCCCTTAATCCTGTATTTT
>CAZAII010000066.1:924-4522 GCA_964485165.1 uncultured archaeon
CGACGACACATACGTTGAGAGGCACTGCCGGTCGGAGTTCATAACTGAGGAGGAAGGTAGAGCCAAGTTCGGGTATATCGAGGACGTTCTTGAGGGAGACCTACGGGAGATGGATTCACTTGAGGACCTGGCTAGGGATAACGCGGAGAAACTTCTGGAGTACACTGCCAGGGCTCCGCTTGAAAACTTCCGGCCTGCGGACGGGGGACCGCGTCTCCACGAAAGAGAGGATTACAGTCATTACGACGGCTCCGACAGCTTTTCGCTTGTCCTGGTAGGAGAGGGCCTTGAAGCTGTTACCCACCGCGATGTCGTTGAGAACGAAGAGTTGGAAGGTTACCTGAGGCTGGAAACACAGGACGGCCAAGTTGAAAGGGAAGACGCCCTGCTCGATGTCGGGCAGCTTTCGAACCCGGAAGAATTCCTCTGGAGGAACTATCTCCAGGCGGAGAGCATGAACAAGCCCAACATAAGACCGCGGCTCGGATACGGCTGTTTCGAGAACAGGGACGCAGACAACAGTCCCTGGTGGCTAGAAACTGTGGGCATCCAGGCCGCGAAGATGAGGAGATGGGATGAGTTCCAGGAGGCCGCAAGGGAGGAAGGATTCCAGAACTCCGACGCCCTTTACCTGAGGGAACAGCAGAGACAGAGAGGGCTCGATGGCTACCTACATCCTGATACGGATACCACCATCAGGGAGTTCGTGGCGGATAACAGAGAGATATTCAGTGATGCGCTCTACGAACCCGAGATCCGGACCGCCACGCTTTCCTACCTGGACGATATAACTGGCGGAGCGAAAACCTTTTCTGAGGAGGCTTCGGAAATCGAGGATGATTTCGAGACTTTCATGAGGAGGTCAAAGGCGTGAAAACAGAGAAGCTGGCTGAGAGACTGATAGAGGTGGAGACAGAGAGCCCGGTGACTGACGCGGATAAGTTTGAACCGGTGCACTCATTCCTTTCAGGCCACGGATTCGAGTACGAGATGCACTCTCATGGGGGCGTGAAGAGCCTGACCGCAGGCCACGGTTCAGGTCACCCGAGTATATGCCTCTGCGGCCACTACGATGTCGTACCCGCTGAGGAGGATTGGTCGGTAACCGGGCCTTTTACTCCTTTAAGGAGGGAAGGAAGGCTCTACGGCCGCGGCGCCTCAGATATGAAGGGCGGACTGGCGGCCCAGATGCTTGCTTTCGTCGATCTGGCTGAGAACGAGGATTTCCAGGGCCGTGTAACCCTCATGGTAACGGGCGACGAGGAACTGGGTGGTCCTGAAGGAGCAGCCAGCCTGCTGGAGCAAAGCAGCGAATACGAAGTTGCCCTTATAGCAGAGCCCACCGACATGAAGGTGCAGACAGGTTTCAGGGGCAAGATACACCTGGATTTGATGCTACGCGGCAGCGGAGGACACGCCTCGAGGCCTGAAGAGGCGGAAAACCCGGTAGATGCTTTGCCCGGTGTGATTGAGGCGCTACAGTCGATCGAATGGGGGAAGGATTCCACCCCGTTACCACCCACTACTTCTGCAGTGACACAGCTGGAAACAGCAAACCCTCAGAACAGCATTCCTTCGGAGATACGGATAGGCATGGATGTGCGGAACGACACGTCCCATGGCTTCGAGTCAGTGAAGGAGAAGATGGAGCAGGAGATGCCGGATGTCGATTACTCGGTGGAGCTGGACCACCAGAAACCACCGGTAATGGTTGAGGACGAAGAGCTGATAGGATCGCTGGAGAATGCCTTCAGGTCTGTCAGGGGAAGGAATCCGGCACTTACTACGGAGGGAGGGTCCTCTGACGGGGCTCATTTCAGCCGGCACGGTGTACCTTCACTTGAGATTGGACCGCAGCAGGGATCTATCCATGGTCCGGATGAGTACTGCAGAATCGAAGATATACGTGACCTGAGGAGGATACTGGAGGAGACCTGTCTCAATCTTTCCCGGCGATAATTATTCCTCTACTCTTTCGTACTTCCAGGACTCGTCGATGTTGCCGTTGTCGCGGTGGTACTTCGCTAGCCGCCTGATCTTCGCCTCGGTCAGTTCGAGCCTCCGCTCTGCTTCCTGGTCGTTGGGGTTCTCGTCGAGATGCTCCTCTATCGATTCCGCCTTCTCGACGAGGCTGTCCAGGTCTTCCGGAAGTTCGGGGGCCTCGTCTTCCTCTTCCAGGATTTCTGTTATCTTCTTCCCGGTTATCTCCCTGACGCTGGGTATGCCGTAGCTGTCCCTCAGCTCCATCCCGATTTCCGAGGGTGCGAGCCCGTCCTTCCTCAGCTTGAGAACGAGATCAACTACTTCTTCCTCGTCGTAGTCGACCCAGCGTGGAACCTTCTTGTTGACAGGTTTGTCAGAACCAGATGATCCGCGTTTCCTTGAGTGCATCCTTGCCATAGATTGTCACCTACCGATCCGGCTTGGCGCAAACCTCACCGGTCTGTAAACAGGATGACAGGAAACTTTTTTAACAGGACCTGCGGTCGCGGGATTTTTAACCTGCGAACGTTCATCTCTTACAGTGGACCTCGGCATAGATAACTCGTACATCCTCTACGGCGCAGGAGTGTTTCTATCAGTGGTAACACTTCTCTATTTTGGTGCGTCCTTCATATTCAGTCTATCACCCGTCACGAAGTCGGCTCTTCTCGGCTTCGTCACCCTCCTGCTTTTCATCTCAGCGGTATCACTCTCGAAGAAACTCCTGGACACTGTTCTCTACATCCTTTCCGCCGCTTCCTACATGGTTTTCCTGGGCTACAGCCTGCTGAAGTTCAGGCCCGGTGAAAGCGTCATCCTTGGGGCACTCGCCGCCTCATCGGCTCTCCTGATAGGAGCTGGTTACATCGTGAGCGAGAGAGAAATCGATTTGGGTTGGTCGAGGGGCAAGAAGATAGCCGCCGGAATCTTACTTGCCTCTCTACTCCTGGTGGCGGTCGACGTGTCAGGCGCCCAGCCCGTTTACTCCCTCGAACTGAACGACACGGTCAATATCAGCGGTACGGGCGAGACAACCGTGGGCGCTGTAGAGGTCAGGAACAGTTTCTTCATGCCGCGCGAGCTCGAGGTACCGCGCTACGATGGCTGTCTCTATACACCCGAGAGGCGTTCAGTCTATGTCGACCGGGAGGACCCGGAGAGGGGTATAGTAGAGGGTGGAACCGTGGCTAGACTTAAATTATCGATTAACAGGGTTCCTAGGACCGAAGAGGGAATCGACGTTTCAGGGGTATATAGGGTCCAGCGGATGGAGGAGTGCCCTGAATCTTTACCGGATAGACGCCTGGTCATAGTGGAGCGAGAACCCTACGACTAGTAGTATTCCCGTCTTCTACTTGTAACGTCCCCGTTTCTCGACCTCTTCGAGCCTTTCCAGTACTTCTTCGTATTTCTCATAGCCGCTGTAACCCGTTAGGAAGCTCTGCCAG
The DNA here is from genome assembly GCA_964485165.1 of uncultured archaeon. Lineage (GTDB taxonomy): Archaea > Nanohalarchaeota > Nanosalinia > Nanosalinales > Nanosalinaceae > CAZVPZ01. Next base: position 4,356 of record CAZAII010000066.1, read on the forward strand.
GCTTCTCCAGCTACCTCTGGATGGGAGCTTTCCAGCACCTGCTTGAGCAGGTGGAGGTCGACTGCGCGGTCCTCGATCCGCCGGGATCTGAACGAGAGGCCGAAGTCTATGAGGTAAAGCCCATCGTCGACCATGACGTTGCTGGTGGTGAGGTCGCCGTGGATTAT
>CAZAII010000067.1:0-4482 GCA_964485165.1 uncultured archaeon
TACTCCTGCTCCAGCTGTTCTCTCTGTGCGCCCTCCAACAGGTCGGACTTGTTTACCACGGTTATGCCGGGCACGTACTTCCGGTTGTCCATAAGGGCATCGATAAAACGGTCGAGATCGACCTGCTCACGTATCACCACGTCCGCGTTTACGTACCCGTTCTCCTTCATCAGCGACTCGACTGTTGACTCTTCTATGTCCAGTTCAACCGTACTTGAGACGTTGATGCCGCCCCGGCCCTTCTTCTCGACCTTGACATCAGGTGGGTTCTGGTTGACGCGGATGCCCGCGTCCTGAAGCTCTGCCATTATCTCGTCGTGCCGCATCTCCCCGGGGTCAAGCACCACCAGTACTAGGTCCGCGTTCCTTACAACGCTGAGGACCTGCTTCCCGCCGCCACGACCCTCTGCGGCTCCTCCTATCAGTCCGGGTACGTCAAGTATCTGGATGTTAGCCCCCCTGTAATCCATCATCCCGGGCTCAACGTCGAGCGTGGTGAACTCGTACTCGCCGACCTCGCTTTCCGCGTTTGTCAGCGCGTTGAGGAGCGTGGATTTTCCGACAGAGGGGAAGCCGACCAGCGCCACGGTGGCGTCGCCGTGCTTCTTCACAGCGTAGCCGGAGGTGTCGCCGGTTCCCTTCGCGCGCTGCTGTTTCTCGTCCTTCAGCTTGGATATCTGGGACTTCAGCCGCGCCCTCTCCTTCTCGGTGGCCTTGTTCACCGGCGTCTTCTCCAGCTTCTTCTCGAGTTCGGCGATACGGTCTTCGATGCCCATACGGCTCAGTAATTGTAACCCAGATTTAAAATACAGCTTATGCTGGAAGAACGCCCTGATCGGCTGCAGGAGCTGACTACTCGACTGTCTCTATGCTGCCGTCCCGGCTTATATTGAGCTGGATGTCGTCGCCCCATTCCCGGACGTAGGCTCCGGTTATGTATACATCTGCGCCCTCCTCTACGGCCTCTATCTCCTCCTCCCAGAGGGTTAGGTCGATGTCGCCGGTGTCGTCCTCGAACTTACATGTGGTGATCTTCTTCTGCCCGTACTTGGTGGAGACGGCGCGGGGACGTGGTAGCTCAGTGATGGTGCCCGTTATTTCGACATCGTCGTCTTCCGGGCCGAGTTCCTCGACTGTCATCTCAGTCATCCATAACCACTGAGGCTGAATATCCTGTATAACTTTAAAAGATTTCCGACTAGGCGTCCGCAAACCCTTTCATAGCCACCGTTAAACATCTATACATGAAGCTGCCCTGGAAGGGAGACGAGGAGGAACTCCGCGGAAAGATAGAAGAGCTTGAGGAGGAAAAGCAGGAGCTGGAGCAGAGGTATGAGGCCGAGAGCAGGCGTCGCTCCGAGCTGGCCAGGAAGAAACAGGAGGCCGAGGAAGAACTTAACCGTCTAAGGGACAGGTTGAGGTCGCAGGAGGAGAGTGATGAAAAGGAGGAAGAGGTGAGGCAAGAGTTCCACCAGGTATCCTTCGACCGCGGCTACAGGATCCTCCGGAAACTTGCATCCCTTGAGTCGCCCGAACGCGACATGGTGACGGTCTACTCACCCGGCAAGGTATCGAAGATCGACGACTTCCAGGGATTGAAGAACGCTGTATCATCCCATAAAATGGAGTTCTTGGCCGGGAAAGAAACCTTTATCGGCTTCCTGGATGAGGATTTCTTCTCCGCCGCGCTCAGGACAAGACCTTTCTTCCAGCCTGGCTGGTCGCTCGCGACTTCCTTCGACCTGGAAAAGGTGCTCGACTTCTTGGAGTCGGAGAAGACCTGGGCGCTGGTTTCCGCAGGCGAGACCCGCATCTACCGGGAGGAGGCGGGCGAGACCGAGCAGGTCGAACGTATCACTTCCCGTGTTGACAGCAAGCAGTCGAAGGGAGGCTTCTCACAGGGGCGTTTCGAGAGGAAGAGGGAAGAACAGCTAGATGAACACCTTGAGGACGTGGAAGAAGAGCTTGAAAACCGCGAGAACGTCTATCTACTCGGAGAAAGGGGGGTCTGCAAGGATTTACCGGGCGAACACCTGGGCGGCTTCGACCCGAACCGGAAGCTCAGGGACTCGCTTTATAACTTTTCGGTGACACAAAAGCGTAGAGATGAGGACGGTAACCTGGGAACAGGCGACTGAGGAAGGAGACGCGACCCTGCTCCTGGAGACAGGGGTCTTTGAGAAGCCCTACGGCACGATGCCAGAAGGTGCTCTCGAGGGAGAGAAGGTCGCATACATCGACGGCCTGAACGATACACGTGATGTCTTCGGCTACTTCGAGGATTCAGGCGTCACCGATTTCAGCTACCTCGGCCTCAGTCGTGACACTAATAGGGGGGAGGGTTACTCGGAATTGGAAGAAGTGAAGTTCGTCGAGCCCAGCAACCTGACAGGTATCGGGATACACGGCTACGCGCCGAGCGGCCACTCCCGGCGCACAGGCGACGACATCTCTATCTTCGCAGGGACTGCCGTGGTCGAGAACTGGCCAGGAACGGATGAAAACCTGGACAGGTTCTACGACCAGATCTCCCAGACAGGGGGCCTGAATGTCATGCATGTTACTCCCGCCAACCTGAAGGATGAAGAAGGCAGTTTCCGGCTTGAGCGCTTTGTCGACGCCCGACTCGAACCGGAGTGAACAAGTTTTAATTCTCGGTCCGAAACCTATCCTGTGGACATCAGGAAACTCAACCGGGCGCTGAAGCACCGGTACGGCGAACCGGAGGAACCCTCTGACCAGTCGGGCATCGACTACCTTATCGAGACCATCCTGTCCCAAAACACGAACGATGTCAACAGGGACAGGGCCTTCAAGAGGCTGAAAAAGAGGTACGACAGCGATTATGCTGCGATAGAGAACGCCGACCTTGAAGAGCTGATCGAGACTATAAAGGTGGCGGGTCTCGGTCCGACCAAGGCGGAGCGTATCCAGGAGGCACTGCGAATAGTACGTGAGGAAAGGGGTGATTACAGCCTGGAGTTCGTCGAGGAGATGGATGTCGAGGAAGCGAAGGAATGGCTGACCTCGATTCCGGGGGTGGGGCCGAAGACTGCGGCAATAATACTCTGCTTCCACTTCAGGAAGCCTGTTATACCGGTCGATACCCATGTCCACAGGGTTTCGAAGCGGCTAGGGCTTGTGCCGGAGAACGCGGGAAGGAAGATAACGCACGACATACTGGAGGAGAAGGTGCCGGATGATATAAAGTACGAGTTCCACCGGTTGATGATAACCCATGGCCGTGAAACCTGTACGGCTAGAAACCCTGACTGCGAGAACTGCGTGCTGAAATCGACCTGTAAATACTATAAAGAAGTTGTGGAAGGGGGTCGCTCCCCCGATGGGTTCGGATGATTACTCTTCCTCGTGATCGTGGTCGTGTCCAGGGGCGCCTTCCATCTCTCCCTGTCTCTCTTCCATCTCTTCGACGATCTCCTGGGCTTTCTCGTTGATCGTCTCTTCGTCGATCACGTCGTTTTCATCCAGAACAGCGAGCAACGAGTGGAGCGTAAGCTCCAGGTTGCCGAGCCTGTTCTGCATTACCTGCATCATCTGCTGCGCGTTCATCTGCTGTGGTTCGTCAGCCATTGTAAACACCTGAAAAGAAGATCGCAGGATATCATCCTGCCATCCCTGCACCTTAGACAGGCACGGGGTAGAAACTTTTATAAAAGAAGTTGTTTCAGGCGCTGATGCCCTGCCATTCGGTGATTATCCAAAGGGATCGTTGCTTCCGCCTACAACCTTGTGTACCACGAACCCTATAACCACGGCGGAAACGTAGTAGAACACCAGTTTGCCGCCCATTGCTGCTGCGCTACCTGCGGCGTTGCTGAGGATGCTCCCTACCCCGGTTATCCCGTAGATTATATCTACTGGGAGCGCGAAAAGCGACAGGAAAGGGACGTTGACGAACTGGCTTCCTATCCCGGAGGCTGCTAGCAACGCGAAGATTATAAGCGTCGGCTTCGACTTCAGCAGGCTGTACTTGTTCTGGCCGAATCCGTTCATGTACACCAGAATTCTGTCTACATGTTAAAATGTCTTTCCTCTGATATCTAGAGCGGAGTTCTTGCACCACAGGCCTGGCACTTGAGTATCTCGACGCCCTTCTCCTTGATTATCTCGGTGTCTGGCCGGGAACATTCCGGACAGAAGACGAAGTCCTCCGCGTAATGCTTCAACTTGGCCTGGACGCTACCCCTCCGGAACTCGCCGTTAAGAACCAGTTCCCTGCCTTCTACATGGCCCGCGGTCCCCAGCTCGTTCTGGATGTACTTGGAGAGATGCTTTGCATCCCGGTTGAACTTCTCCACGAACTCGGAGAAATTGGTTACGATAGTCTTGTTTCCCTCTTTCCGGGTGTCAACAACCGGCACCTCAAACCTCTCCTCACTCTCAAGATCCTCCGGCACTTCCTCAAGCCCGCGCTCCAAGAGCTCCTCGTAATCAGAATCAATCATAGACAATAAAGAGACA
>CAZAII010000068.1:0-4481 GCA_964485165.1 uncultured archaeon
CGCTTTCACGCTCAGTGGTGTTCAATTCTCATCATCGAAAACCAGATTAGCTGGTCTTCTAGTGTCGAGAAGATTTCCCGATCCTCGACCTTCGAAGATTCGTCTGGACCTCCTGGATGCTTATGTATAGTATCCGTCCCTCCGACTTTTTTAAACCGTTGCGCGGTTATTTCAATCTTCGAGTTTCAAGTCTTCCCATGACTTCGAGCTATGAACGGCTAGAGGAAAAGGTGCGGAAGCTCAAAAACCTGGCGGAAGTGGTCGAGGACCTTCACTGGGATCAGGAGGTGATGATGCCGGAAAACGGTATAGGTGCGCGCTCCCAGCAGCTTTCAGTTGTTTCCGGTCTCAGGCATGACCTGCTTACGTCCGATGAGCTCGGCGAGTTAATAGGAGAGCTGGAGAACCAGGATCTCTCCCAGGAAAAAGAAGCCGTGCTGAGAGAGGTGGCGAGGGAGCATCGGCGTGCGGTAAAGGTCTCCTCCGAACTGGTGGAGGAGATATCAGAGAAGTCCTCTAACTGCTTGGAAAAATGGAAGAAGGCGAGGAAGCAGGATAACTTTGAACAGGTCGCGCCGGTGCTCGGGGAACTGGTGGAGCTAAAAAGAGAATACGCGGAGGCCATCGACCCGGACAAGGAGCCTTACAAGGTGCTATTCAAGGACTACGAGCCGTACATAAAGTTCGAGACAATGGAGCGTATCCTTGATCGGCTGAGAGAGAACCTCACAGGGATGGTCGAAGAGATCAGGGCCAGCGACCCCGGCATCGAGACGGAAGCGTTGAAGGCCGGGATTTCGCCTGACGAACAGATGGAGATAAGCAGGCAGCTGGTCGAGGAACTGGGCTACGACTGGGATAGGGGGAGGCTCGACACCTCCGCCCACCCCTTCACAGCTGGCAACCAGTTCGACTGCAGGATAACCACGCGTTTCGACGAGAACAACCTAGCGGAGGGATTGATGGCTTCGATACACGAATGCGGGCACGCGCTCTACGAACTGGGCCTGCCGCAGGAACATTACGGCTCACCTCTTGGCTCCTCCCGTGACCTTTCGGTCCACGAATCCCAGTCCAGGCTGTGGGAGAACAACGTCGGTCGTTCAAAGGCGTTCTGGCGGTATCTGGTTCCAAGACTGAAAGAAGAGACAGACGTGTTTGAAGACACAACAGTTCAGGACTTCTACGAGTCGATCAACCAGGTGAAGGAAGACAACCTGATCAGAATCGAGGCTGACGAACTGACATACCATCTCCACATCGCGCTCAGGTTCGAGCTCGAGAGAAAGCTTATCAACGGCGAGATAGAGGTGGAAGATCTGCCAGAGCTGTGGGACAGGAAGATGAAGGAGCTGCTGGGTATCAGCCCGGATAGAGACGCGAACGGGGTGATGCAGGATATACACTGGTATCAGGGGAGCTTCGGCTACTTCACGACCTACTCTCTCGGCAGTGTCCTGGCTGCCCAGATATTCAACGCTGCGAACCAGGAGATAGAAGGACTTGAGCAGAAGATAGAGGATGGAGAGTTCCACCCGCTGCGTGACTGGCTGAGGGAGAACATCCACCGCCAAGGCCAGCTCTACCGCACCGAGGAACTAGTGGAGAGGGCGACAGGTGAGAAACCTAACGCCGACCATTTCCTCGAGTACGTGGAGCAGAAGTACGGCGAGCTCTACGGCCTTTAGACTTCCAAAGCAGATAAAAAACTGTAACTCCAGAAACTGGGCATGAGGCTCGCAGTTCTGATCCTGGTATCGGTTGTGGTCGTCGCATCCGGATGCTCCAGCAGCGGCCCTGCAGAGGGTCCGTCAGAAGAACAGACACCGGTCGATGACCAGGGCCAGGACAACCAGGAGGCCGACGATGAGAACGCCCGGACCTACGCCGGCGCCAATCCTGACGCAGAGAGCGCGAGCGGCCAGCTTGACTATACTGACGAGGCGGAGATAGCCGCGAACCCGAAGACGCCGAATGTCACCGCCACCCACGCCGCGTTTATCCGGGTACCTTTCAACCACGACGGGGATACTTTCCAGGACTTCTGGCTCCGGTACGAGGAGGGTGATGCGTCCGGCGTGACCGCGATCGATGTCAGGACCATAGTGCTTGACATCGGTGTCAACGACACGCTGACCTCACCAGGTCCCGAGGACTTCGTGATGGACGCCGCGTCAGTGGAAGTCTCCTCTAACGGCAGGGAGATGGTGATAAATCCAGTCCAGGCTCCCGACTACGCCATGACCTCTGAAGACCGGGTCATGGTGGAGTTCACCGGTGTGAAGAACCCTCCGAGGCCGAAAGGCTATACGGTGAACCTGGAGATTAACTCGGGCGAGACCGGCCGGTACTACGAACCCGCCCGGCCCACACTCCGGATAGAGTGACAGCTGATTTAAACCAGGGATACAATCCTTAGACATGCTCACAGGAAGGATGGACAATCCAGATCTGGGCCTGCTTCTGGCGAGGCTGGGGCTCGGATCCGTTTTATTTGTACACGGTGTAGGAAAGCTTTTTGCGGCGGGTCCTGCAGCCCTTCCCATAGCTGACTTCGCCGGTATGCTCGGGGGCATGGGTCTGCCTGCGGCTGTCGCCCTGGCGTGGCTGGTCGCCCTGGTGGAGACGTTCGGCGGCCTCGCTATTGTCGGCGGGATTTTTACAAGGTGCGCAGCCACACTGGCTGCTGTCGACATGCTAGCTGCACTTTACCTCGTTCACCTGTCAAACGGTTTTCCGGTCAGCAACAACGGATACGAGTTTGTTCTGGTGCTTGCGGCCACCTCCCTGGCTCTGGTCTTCACTGGGCCGGGAAGTTACTCTTTGCAAGAGCGATTGGGTATAGAGGAGCTTGACCTTCTCGAAAGACTTACATCCTGAGGCCTGACATCCTGTTTCACAGGTTACTTTGCTGTAAGCTCCACAGTTAAATCCCTGGCCCGGCTGAAACTGTTTAAATGGTGAATCACAGATGGACCTGACAACAGAGGAGCTGGCTGGCAGTGCTATAGCCGGGATCCTTGGGACACTCGCTTTCGGAGGTTTCTTCGTGGCTATCGGGAACACTGGAGTTATCGAGATGGCGATACCTGCGATGTACGGCGTCTCGGGCCCCGCACCGCTGATCGGGTGGGCTATCCACCTGTTCCACGGAGCAGTTCTCGGAGTGCTCTACGCTGTTATCGTCAACAGCACCGGCTACGGCCACCACCTGGACGAGCTTCCGAAGGCAGCGGGCCTGGGGCTCGGCTACGGTGTGGTGACGACCGTAGCACTCGCCGCCCTGCTTATGCCGGTCTGGCTGAGCTCAGTAGGTTTCCAGGGAGCGCCGCCGTTCCCCAACTTCAGTCCCATGGGGCTCGTCGGCCACCTGATCTACGGTGGAGTACTCGGCGTGAGTTACCCGGTTATCCGTGACAGGATGTAGGAATCCCCATATTTCCCTCTCCTTTTTATTTTTAGCTAGAAAGGCCAGTGATCAAAGATATCGGTATCGTCCACAAGGTCTTTCCTTACCTCTGGTTCGCCTCCGGCACGCTCTATAGAATTCTTGCTCCTGCCTACGCACTGCATCTCTCCAAGCCCGCCCAGGAGCTGGTAATCGTAGCTTGATACTTCCCGGGCATCATCCCGTTCAAGCCTTCCGTAACCGTTCACGTCCTCGTACCACAGGTCGTACACTTCTCTACCTCCGTACGGCTCTCCTTTGTGTCTCTTACCCCTCGAAGTCCCTATACCCGCGATGTCTCCATCGAAACTTTCTACAGCCCGGGTCAGTTCGTCTTCCATCCGTCCATCGGTGTCGAAGAAATAGTAGGGATGCGTGAGAACCAGGACGCGTGAAGGATCCCCGGGCATGCACCACTTCAAAATAACAAAATTTATATGCACTTCATTACAATGGTCTCGCCAGGCCCGGACAGATTTGAAGCCGTTCTCCGGAAGGCCGAGTTCGAAAAGAAAGGTTTGCGAGGGCGAGGTGTTCTAACTCGAAACCAAGCTTTCTTATGTCGAATCCTCGCGAAGCGATCGCAAGATGCGAGGGCGAGGATTCGAACCCCGGAACCTCTGCAGGACAGCGCCCTCAACGCTGCGCCTTTGACCACTTGGCTACCCTCGCATATCGTAGATATGCTTTTGGTACAGAAACTCCTAAAGGAGTTTCGCACCCTCGCATGTTTTTTGCCGGTGTGATTTAGGAGGTTGGCAAGCCGCTTGGCTACCCTCGCATATCGTAGATATGCTTGTGTCGAGAAGACCTCTTAGGTCTTCGACTCCTCAGACTGCAGGCTATACAGAGGTTCGAACAGCTATTTTTTTAACTGGTTGTGTGATCGGGCGTAACATGGATAGGCTTTTAACTCGACTTTCAGCGTGGAGTACAGAGAATCATCTATGGGTATATTCAGCACCCCTCCATCGTCGGCCTCGGTATGAACGACACCCATTCCTGGGTGTACGTGGTCAACGGTGATCCGCCA
>CAZAII010000069.1:0-4208 GCA_964485165.1 uncultured archaeon
TCAAGCAGGCCGGTATAATCGAGGCAGAGTCGAGCAGCGACCTGCTGGATTACGGAAGGGCTCTTGCCTACCAGCCCCTGCCAGAGGGAAGGAAGGTTGCGGTTATAACCAATGCTGGAGGGCCGGGAGTCATCACCGCTGACGAGGTCTCGGAACACGGTATGGAGATGGCGAAGTTCAGTTCCGAGACAAGGCAGAGACTGAGGGAAGCACTGCCTGACGAGGCGGCTATACACAACCCCGTGGACCTGATAGGTGATGCAGGCCATGAGCGCTACAAGAACGCACTGGAGGCGGTGCTGGAGGATGGAGGTGTTGACGCGGTGATAGTCATCCTGACCCCACAGGCCAACACCGAGATAGAGAAAACCGCGAAGACGATAGTGAACGCACAGGAAGATGCCGACAAGCCTGTATTTGCGTCTTTCATGGGTGAGAAGGACGTCATGCCCGGGATCGAGATACTCGAGAAGAACGATGTCCCTGACTTCCAGGACCCCATGGACGCGGTCAAGACCCTGGAGGCGATGCAAGACTATCGATCTTTCCTCGACCAGGACAGGACGCTGAGGGGTGTTAGCTACGACACCAGGAAGGCGGAGAAAGCTGTGAAGAACTACTCTGGTTTCCGGCACGGGATGGAGCTTTTCGAGGCCTACGGTTTCGACATTGCGCTCTCCGAGGTGGCTGGCAGCCCCATGAACGCGGTCGAGGCCGCGTCAAAGGCAGGTTTCCCGGTGGTCATGAAGGTCGACTCTCCTCAGGTGGCCCACAAGACGGACATCGGCGCGGTGCAGACCGGGATAGAGACTAAGGAGGAGGTCAGGAAGGCGTTCCGCGACATAACGGAAGCGGTCTACCACAACCACTCCGGCGAAGCCAAGATAAACGGGGTGATAGTCCAGGAAGAGGTCGACGGTCTGGAGGTCGCACTCGGCCTGAAACGGGACCAGCAGTTCGGCCCGATGGTTATGGTAGGCCTCGGGGGGATATACGTCGAGGCGCTGCGGGATGTCTCTTTCCGCATCGCGCCTGTCAGCGAGGAAGAGGCGGAGAACATGATAGAGGAACTCCAGAGCCACGAGCTCTTCGAGGGCGCCAGAGGCCAGGAACACGACCTGGAAGCACTGAAAAGCGCTATAATCAAGCTGGGAGAGATAGGCCGCAACCATCCCGAAGTCCAGTCAGTCGATTTGAATCCAGTTATCTTGACCGATGAGAAGGCCTTCGTAACCGATATAGCTATGGAAATCGAGAGAGGGTAGTCGCGATATCTCTGGACGGCGGAAAAGACTTAGAAGTGTTCCTGATTAGTTACTGAGCATGGTTGAAAGGAAGAAGGCGCTGGAGCTTCATTCGCGGAACCCGGGGAAGATAAGTGTCGAGGCGTCGGTGGAGATCGACTCGATGGATGACCTGGACCTGGTCTACACTCCTGGTGTGGCTGAGCCCTGCAAAGAGATAGCCGCCGAGCGCGAAAAGGTCTACGAGTATACGTCCCGGGGAAACATGGTGGCAGTAGTTTCTGATGGTTCGGCGGTTTTAGGCCTGGGCGACATCGGACCTGAGGCCTCGATGCCGGTGATGGAGGGCAAGTGCAACCTGATGAAGAAGTTCGGGGAGGTCGACGGGTTTCCCATCGTGCTGGACTCGGACCACCACGAAAAGATAGTCGAAACAGTGGAGAGGATGGCCCCCGGATTCGGGGCTATCAACCTGGAGGACATAAAGGCTCCTCGGTGCTTCCGCGTCGAGGAGGAGCTGAAGAAGAGGCTCGATATCCCGGTTTTCCATGATGACCAGCACGGCACCGCGATAGTGGTTAGCGCAGCATTAAAGAACGCCCTGGAGCTGGCGGGCAAGGAGTTGAGCGACGCCAGGATAGTGGTCGTGGGTGTGGGAGCAGCGGGCTATGCGACCATCGAGTTCCTCCAGGCGGCTGGAGCCGAGAATATCGTCCCGGTGGACAGGAACGGCATCCTGGAGCCGGGCAACGAGGACAACCAGTACAAGGAGAAGATAGCCCGGACAACCCTCGCGAGACACGAAGAGGGAGATCTCGAGGACGCGATGGTTGATGCTGACGCTGTCATAGGGCTGTCAGCTCCGGACGTAATCTCGAGGGAGATGGTGGAGTCGATGGAAGACAGAGCGATAGTGTTCGCGCTCGCGAATCCCACGCCCGAGATAATGCCTGAAGAGGCGAAGGAGGCGGGTGCCTTCATAGTCGGTACAGGGAGGAGTGATTTTGACAACCAGGTCAACAACTCGCTTGCGTTCCCTGGCGTTTTCCGCGGCGCGCTGGATGTCAATGCGACAGAGATAAACGAGGAGATGAAGATAGCGGCTTCAGACGCAATCGCAGAGTTCATAGAACCCGAGACCGATAACGTCGTGCCCAGCACCGTAGATAAAGAGCTAGCGATGCTTATCGCAGAGGAGGTAGCCGAGGCCGCTAGGCAGACGGGAGTAGCTAGAAAAACTTAACCAAAAGGTTCTTTCACATGGAAGAAGAGGTAAAACAGCACTATATCCGCGCTGGGGAGGTCATCCAGGGAGCGAGGCAAGAGGCCCGTGAAGTGGCGGAGCCCGGCGCCAGTTTCAGGGATGTCGCTGAAGCTGTAGAGGATTTTATACGTGAACAGGGCCTGGAGCCCGCCTTTCCAGTGAACGTCTCGGTGGACGAGGAGGCCGCGCACTACACGCCCGGGGTCGATGAGGATGCGTCACTGGGAGAGGATGACGTGGTCAAGATAGATATCGGGGCTCACTCAGAGGGCTACATAGCTGACACTGCGCTGACCGTCAACCCGTCAGGTTCCCAGAGAGATATGGTGGACGCGGTCGAAGAGGTTCTAGAAAAGGCGCTGGAGTTCATCGAGCCCGGAGTCAAGATAGGGGAGTTCGGCAGCTATGTCGAACAGCAGGTCCCGGAGGAGTACAGGGTCATCCAGAACCTGACAGGCCACTACCTGGGGCGCTACGAGCAGCACGCCGGCGTCTCTATCCCAAACACCGCTAACACCTCTGGAAGGGAGTTCTCTGAGGGTGACGCGGTCGCCATCGAACCCTTCCTGACTGACGGGGCGGGGACTGTCAAGAACGGCAGGGATGGGAACATCTACAAGATGGAGAAGGACGTGAACGTCAGGGGCAGGACGGAGAGACAGCTGATGAAGCAGATAAAAGGCTTCAATGGCCTTCCGTTCACCACCCGGTGGCTTTCAGATTTCGGCGGAAGGCAGAAGATGGCGCTGAAACGGCTGGTCGACCAGGGCGTGGTGCATTCCTACCCTGTACTTAAGGATGTTAACGACGGCACAGTCGTCCAAGCCGAGCACACCGTACTGATCGGCGCGGATGACGGCGAGAACATAGTGACCACGAGGCGCTAGTCGAAATCGCATTTAGCCGGATCGCCGGACCGGCCGAGGAAGTAGAGCAGCAGCCCTATGCCCGCGAGCCGGACAAGGTTGCCCTGGAACGGCAGTGCCGCTATAGCGCCTGCGAACCCCATGAAGCCGAGGAGCCCGGCGCCGCATCCCGCGCATCCTGCGACCAGTAGGCCGGGTGAGAGGAGCCCTGTCTGTTTTATGCCACCCGCGCTCCTCATCTGGATCTGGCCGAAGATATTGTAGATGGCCATCCCGCCGACAACTGAGTACAGCAGTGTGAGAGCGACCGCAAGTCCGCCGGATGAGTGGTAGAGCAGGTCCGTGAGGGCTATAAGACCCTCGTCGAGGTAGAAAAGGCTTCCCTCCAGGAGCTGGTAGGAGTAGGCCGGGGCGGAGGCCAGAGTGAGGCCCACGAACATGATAGAGGCTCCCAGGATAGTTATAGCCGCGTTCTTCCAGCTGGAAACCGAGGCCCTTGCCGAGTCTTCAACTCCTCTATGCAGGGATCTCAGTTCTGACAGGATATCCATTTTCCTAGTTAAGCTTTGATTCGATAGCGGATTCGAAGTTGCCGTAGGGCTGAGCTCCCTCTATCTTCTCCCCGCCTACAAATATGGTCGGGGTGCCCAGTCTTCCGGGTTCGGATTTATCCTCCTCTACCTCGCTCTCGGTCTCCCGGTTGTCGTAGCACTGTTTGAACTGGTCTGTGTCAAGCCCGGTCTGCTCTGCCCACCTGTACATCGAGCTGTCGAAATTGCCGCTCTGGTGGGCCTTTTTCAGTGCGTTCTGGTTGTTGAAGAACCCGTGTTTGAA
>CAZAII010000070.1:0-4122 GCA_964485165.1 uncultured archaeon
CGGGCTCGGCCTGCTCCACGTTTATGACCTCGTGTTCCGCGTCAATGAAGATTATGTCAAGCGGTACCAGGGTGTTCTTCATCCAGAAACTGCGCATCCGTCCACCTTCATAGACGAATATCATGCCCGTGCCTGAAGGCAGCGAACTCCGGTTCATCAGGCCTCTCCGGCGCTCTTCCGGCTCATCGGCAAGCTCGAGCTGTAGTTGCCCGTTTTTCTCCCCGTCTACCAGGAAGTGGGCGGTGTAGTTCGCCCGGTCGCGGTCACCGTCGGCGGTGTATGCCAGCAGAAGCGCTGCGACTATCAAAAGTGCTGTCAGCCCTGCTGCAGTTTTCCCTCTCATGGCTTAAAATTGGGTGGCGGTCTTTAGGAAACCCACTGTAATATATCGTAATACTTTTAATCCCTTCCTTCAAACCTACCAACAGAGATGCAAGGCGGACCCTATCATTCGGCCGAGGCCTCTGCTATCTATTCGCCGAAGGACGGCCGTCAAAGCGACGTTCGGCAGCTCTACGTTGACATCCTGGACCAGCTTCCCGGGGATTACGCGGACCGTGTTGAAGAGTTCGACCCTGGCGACACTGAGGTCGCGGTCCTGAGAGAGCTGGAAGGTGTCGAAGATGTCGATACCATCGAGAGAGTGCTGAGACGCCACGGCATGATCTAGGGGTCGGAGCAGTCCCTCACAAGGCCGCAGTTCCTGCATATAAGTTCGCAGGGAGCGTGATCCACCATCTTCGAGCCGCAGACCCAGCAGGTCCTGTCCATCAAGGAGTGATTGTCCCCGGAGGGATTAATTTCCTTTCTTTCTCCGGAGGTCCGAGAAGTGGTTCAGCGCGTCACGGACATCCTCGTAGGTCACCGCGGGGAAGTTCTTCTTTATGTGGAAGTACTCCGCGTAGCTCGAGTTCCAGATTGGGAAGCCCGAGACACATTCACGGTCAGGGTTGTCGCCGGTCCTTATCACGAAGTCTATGTCCGACTTGATGCCGAGATGGTCCTGGAAGCTCTCCTGGCTGAAATCGCCGCCGTTCTCGTGTATCTGCCGCGAGGCCTGGAGGATATCACGCTTGCCCGAGTAAGATATCAGGAGGTTGAGGTCTCGCTCGCCCCTGTTGAACTTGTTCTCCATCTTCTTCAGCTTCTTCCTGAGTCCCTCGGGTATCGCCGAGGGCCTGGTAGTCACCCAGTTGAACCGGAAATCCTTCCCGTGGAACTGCTTCGCCACCTCGAAGATGTTCTCCCGCAGGAGCTGGAAAAGCGTGCCGAGTTCCTGCCTGTCCCGCCTGAGGTTCTCCTCCGAGAGCAGGTAGAAAGTTGCCTCCTCTATCTCGACATCGACCTCTTCGCTCTCATCGATCTTCATGAAAACGTCCGTTATAGTATCCTTCGCCCTGCTGTAGGCCTCCTTCTTCTCTATCCCGTGGTCGCTGGCGTAGCGCCTGTTCCCGTCAGGTATCACTCCCAGGTGCATTAATTCCCTGTTAAGAACTGAAGTTTTAAATGAGGTCGACCGTCCTATTTCCGGAGCAGTGCCCTCAGCTGTTCGAGGCTGAAGAGCGAGGTCGGCCGGTCCATGTGGACACCTATCTCTCCCTGGAAGAACCACATCGCCGCGCGCTGCAGGGACTCGGGCATCGCGTAGCCGCGCTCGATGAAAAGACCGAGCCGGATATCCGGCATCAGCTGTTTCCTCCACTCCCTCTCATATCTCTTGAGCGTCGAGGGGTCCGAAACATCGATGTTACTCGCCGCTATCTCTGATGCCCGCATCCCGTAGAGTATCCCTCCGCCCGTGAACGGCTTGGTCTGGGCAGCCGCATCCCCCACCAGGAAGGCCCGTCTTGACGTGGTCGTTGGGGGCGGGCCGATGGGTATAGCCCCTGCGCAGTGTTCGCCGCCCTGGATGCCGTGCTTTCCTGTCACCTCTTCTAGCCAATCCACCGGGTTCTCACCCTCAGGGACCGCAGCGCCGTACTCCACCGAGTCAGTGCGGGGGATCCGCCAGCCGAAGAACTCTGGCACATCAAGGTATACGTCGACGAAGTCGCTGCCGTCCTGCTCTTCAGAGAAACACAGGATGCCCTGGTAGAAGTGGTCGGGTTCAGGCATAGAGAGACGTGAACGCACCGTGGAACCCGCGCCGTCGCAGCCTGCTACCATCCTGGCACGGTACTCCGCTTTATCTGTCGTCACCTCGACGTACCGCTTCTTCTCCTTCACATCGACCACCTTCTCTCCCAGGCGGTACTCCACACCCGTCCTCTCCGCTTCCTCCGCCTTGACCTTGTCAAGCTCTACCCGGTCGATGCAGTGGGAAACCGTTTCCTGCCTGTAGAACCGGTACTCCTTCGAGCCAGACGGGTGGAACCTCGCTCCCCTTATCCTGTTCTGCTCGAGCCTTTCTCTCTCCGCTTCAGGCACAAAGTCCCAGATGTCGGGGGAGACGTGTCCCGAGCACGCCAGCGGTTTACCCACCTCTTCTGACTGCTCTATGACAAGCACGTCGCTATCCTTTTCTGCGAACCTCTTCGCCAGGTTGCTGCCCGCCGGTCCCGCCCCTACGACTACCAGGTCTCTCATCCCGGCAGTTCACCTATACCTCCGTCGTCGCGGTTATCTAGCGTGAATCGCGGCTTCTGTACTATCCCGGCCAGGTAAGCTCCTGCGGGCACTCCGATCAGGAGCAGGGGGGTGAGTATCTTCGCCATCGTGGTTTTAGAGACCATCCAGTGTCCTCCTAGAACCACTCTGGCTCGGAAATTTTTATATCTCCGTGGACCTCTGCCTGGCAGGAGAGCCTGAACGGCCCTTCAAGCACTTCCTCACCCTGGAAGCGCCGGAGCGTGTTCCTCTCATCCTCCTCCATGTCGGACAGGTTATCCATGCCCTCCTCCACCTTGACGCGGCACGTGGTGCAGTTGCAGAAGCCGCCGCAGGCGTGCATCCATTCCACGCCTCCCTCGAGAAGTGCCTGGAGGACGCTCTGTCCGTCCTCCGCCTCGACCACTTCGCCCCGGTCAACGACCTCTACAGTGTGCGGCATCGATACCACCTAGAGCAGGAACCTGGTCGCGATTGCTATCGCAAGGGTCGCGAGCAGTATGAGCCAGCCTGCCAGCGATAGCAGGTTTACCGCGTTTTCCCTCTCCGGGGCGTACCTGTCGATAACCGTCTGCAGCATCAGCCCACCGTCAAGAGGCTTTATCGGCAGCATGTTGAAAAGCCCGATGAGGATGTTCAACATCCCTCCTATGAAAAGAAGGGAGTAAAGCCACTCGAGGCCTCCCTTGTAGCCGCGGAAGCCCTTCTTCAGGGTGTTGGTCCTGCCTATCTCTATTCCTATGTAGCCGCCGTCGAAATCCTCCTTCTCCACGGTCGTCAACGTGAAGTTGCCCTCGCTGGTCCAGAGGCTAACATCCTCGCCGGGATCGGTGTTGTTGGTGGCTTTCCTCAGGTCCTCGATGCTATCTATCTTGATCCCGTTTATCTGTACCAGGGTGCCGTTAGTCATGCCTGCCTCGGCTGCAGGGTAGTCCGGCTGGGCCTGGTAGTATAGCTGTGAGGGTTCTGTAACCGCGGTGTTCAGCCCGAAGGCGAGCAGTATAAGCAGGCCGCCGGTCAGGTAGTTCGCGAGGCTTCCAGCCCCCAGTACCTTGAGCCGGGAGGTCCAGGAACCCTGCTCCCACATACCTGTGGACGAGTCGACGTTCCCCTCGTCGCCCGGGAGCATGTTCTCTCCCTTTGGCTCGACGAAAGCTCCTGGTATGACGCCGAGTACCACCCAGCCCACCGAGTTCAGCTCAAAGTCTTCAGCCCTCGCGACGATGCCGTGGCTCATCTCGTGTACGAACATCAGCACTGCGATGCCGAAGACCCACATCTCCGCCGGTATCTGGGAGACGCCGGGCTTGAACTGGGGTTCCGCGCTGACACCAGGGAGTATCAGGCTGGGACCGTTCTGGACCGACTTGGTGACGAGCATCTGCCCCACCATGTCAGCGAAGAAGTAGGCGCTCACCAGGATGCTCAGGAGTCCCGAAACAGCGGCGAGCCACCCGTATGCGTTCCAGAACCTGGGCGCGGATTTCGCTATCCGGTCGATTATGTCTATCCCCC
>CAZAII010000071.1:0-4034 GCA_964485165.1 uncultured archaeon
GTCTCAGCCCGGCGTGGGTCTTGCCCGGGGAGAAGTTCACGGTGATGCTCTGCTTGCTGTCCACTGTCTGGTTGGTCCAGCTACCGTCAACGTATATCCTGGTATCCGTCTCTGAGTTCAGATAGTTGATGAAGACCGCTTCACCCTTCTGCGGCAATACCGCGAACTGGTAGGCCCCGTAGTCTATCCCCTTGTCACTTGACCTCGCGGCGACGAACCGGTTGTAGCTGTGGAGTTCTCTCTTCACGTGGAGCGCCGAGTGGTTTTCGGCGAGCGCGTCGTTGTATACTTCCGAGGTCTCGGTAAATGCCTGGCCGAAGTAGAGCCTGAAGTTGGGATCAGCGACTCTTGACAGCGTCGGCCCGATGGGAAGGAAGGCGAGGAGCACAAGCGCTGAGAAAACAACCGCGGCCATCACGAACACCTGTCCTACTCTTCTTGCCATAGCGACACTCTCACCTCCTTCGAACCATTGTGGTGTAGCACATAGTTGATGTTCTTCACGCTGGACGCGTTTGGGAGTTCTCCGGTCAGTGAGTAGTTGTTGAAGCGGGTGTAGACATCACCGCTGGCAGCTGAAAAGCTCATGTTACCTTGACCCGTTCCTAGTTCTCTTTCGAGGTAACCTCCACCGGAGTAACTCTCCACTATCCTCTTGCCTGCGAAGCTGATGTTGAGACTGGAGGCGTTAGAGACCCAGAACTGAGCCTCGAAGGAGTCGCCGGTGCGTTTGAAGGATAAGTTTGGGCCTGAGGCCGGGTCTATATCTTCCTCGCGGTAGCTGGAAAGCCCTATCAGGACCGTGTGATTGTAACTGCTCGGGACGAACCTTCCGAGTTCCTTTTCTATCTCTGCCCTGCTGAGGTTGTCGCGGAGGTCGCCTGACCGGTCCAGGGTCTGGAGGCCTTTATGGAGGCTTTGCTGAAGGTTTCTCGGTTCTGAAGAACCGGATTCAAGCTGCGGAATTATTATAGTGACGGTGCCGAGGAATAGGGACGCGGCGATGATGGCTTCCAAGGTATATATGAAACCTTTCCGCTTCACGTTTTCACCTCCATATCGCCACCCTGTGTTCCGCGATACTGTAGTTCCCTTCCCTTCCGACTACTGCTGTGGGCCGGTTCGCGACGACGACATCCTCGAAGGGGATGCGGCTTCCCCGCCTGAGGGAGGAGAAGCTTATGTTGTAGCCCCAGTTGTCGAGTTCGTACCGTGCCTCGAAGACGCCCTTGGTCAGTTGTTTGAGGTCCCTTATCTTGCCGGGGTAGGGAGAGGCGATACGCTTCGAGCTACCGAAGAAGATCTCTCCCTCAGTGTGGAAACGGGATCTGTTACGTCCCTCCTTCCAGTCGCTGTCGTGAAGGAATATCCTCAGCCGGTCGCTGGCCGTTATCTCGGCTTCTACCGTGTCGTTGTCGGGTTTTGAGACCTCTGCGTCCATTTCACCGAGGAATGTGACGCCGTAGTCGTCGCCCTGGTAGGTGGCGGCGGTGAACGCGCTGGTGCGGGAATCGTTGAACGTACCGGTGCCGTAGAGGCTGGTAGTGGTCGAGCCGTTGTGCCAGTATAGCGTGGTGAAGTTCTTCAGGTTGAACGTGACGGTTCCCGGGTTCTCGAGTATAAGCTCGGTGGAGCCGTTGAACACCTTCAGCTTCCCCGAGAGGGTTTCGACGTAGATGCCTTTCTCGAAGACGGTGAAGTTGTTTGAGTTGAGGTCTGCATCGGTATCGAGTACGTCCTTATCGTTCACCCGGAGCGATTCGAGGCCGTTGCCTCCGGTCTTGAGCTGTATCTCGGAGCTGTTTATCCACGCACCGGTGTCGATATGGTTGGAGTAGCTCAGGTTGGAGACGTTCTCGAAGAAGTATGTGAGTTCGTGCCGCCGGTTGCCGGTCTTTACGACTGTCGCCACCCGTTCCTGCTTCTCCTCGATATAGCTGGGTATGTCCATGACTCCTGACCCGGGATAGGTGCTTTCGGGGAAGACGTATTCCCTGTCTACCGGTATCCTGCCCACGCTGGTGGGGCCGCGGACGTAGAGCGGTGCCGACCTCCCGTTTATCACGGCTGCTTCTTCAAGGCTTTCCTGCACGATCTGGGCCTTCTCCCTGTTCGCGGCCCTATCATTGACGAGTGAGGCGTCGTCGTTCACCAGCAGGAAGATACCGGATACCAGCGTGAAAAGGAACAGCGCGAGTGCTGTGACCCAGTCGATGTTGACTCCCTGGCCTTTACTCCTCACGCCGCGTCTACCTCCTTTTTCATTGTTCTTCTATGCTGACGGTCCGGTCTCCCTCGTTGGTTATTTTTATGGTGTAGGTCCCGCGGCCTATGCTCAGCGTCGACTCTATGTCTATGTCCTGCTTGAGGAGTACCCTGACCGTCGGCGTCTCAGGGATGAAGAAGCTGAAGCTGGGCTGCAGCAGGTTCAGGAAGTTGCCGCTGAGGATCTCGTCCTCGTCGTCTTCTATGCTGGAGCTGTCTCCCTGTGTGAACGGTATTATGAATTCCGCGCGCTCTGACCGCCTTTTCAGCCTGAGAGTGTTCTTCCTGTCGAGCGATCTCTCTGCCTCGAGGTAGGAGGATGCGACTATGCCTGCGACCGTGTCGCCGTCGGTGGAGACCAGGTAGGGGTACTCTGCGAGCCCCTGATAGTTGAACTCGCCCCTCTGGGAGTCGTCGAAGTAGACCTCGTCGGAAGAGGAAAGGTTGAAGGTCATGCTGACTGAGACGTTTTCCGGGCCGGCGCGGTAGCCGCAGACCACGTTGGGGAAGACCATAGCTTTCGAACCGTTAACGCCGGCGATATGCCTGCCGTAGCCGTTTATGCGGTCGGAGGCGGAGAAGAGCGCGGTCTGGTTGCTGAGGCAGCTGTTGGAACGCACCGAGGTGAGCATGTTGCCGGTGCAGACATGGAGGTTGTAGCCCTTCCTGTCCGAGAAGTGGGCGTAGGTGGTGTTGCTGGAAAGGTAGAAGCCGGTGGCGCCCTGGCACTGGTCCGCTACGTTCGACTCGATTATACCCTTGACGCAGACCTTCCAGTCGTACATCCCTGGAGGCCCCGGATTGTTGAAGGTGGCGTTGGGCTCCGCCATCGATACCAGAGGTTCGAAGTCGGCGGGACAGCTCTGCTGTATGGTGGAGTTTATCCTGGCCGTGCCCATACTCGAAAGCAGAACAAGCAGCAGAAGCAGGGCCAGCACCTTTTTCATACGTTTAAGAAATAGCCCGTCGAGGTTATTAAAACAACTGTTAAAAGTCTATGGTCCGATTTACTACCCATGGCCTCAGAAGGAGTACCGGGCGTTTTTTCCCATACAAAGATACTCATGCTTATCTTTCTGATGGCGGGTCTAGTGGTCGGTGGTGGAGCTACCTACCTGGCCATGAACACGGCGACGGTGTCAGCTGATGACGCCGGGCAGGTGGTCGCGTCGACCCTGGAGAACCAGACCGGAGTGAACTATGAAGTTGTCAACGTGGAGGAGCAGAGCGGCATGTACCGCGTCCAGGTCTCGGTAAACAACCAGCTCCAGACGTACTTCGTCACGAAGGACGGCAAGCTCCTTGCGAACCAGCTGACGGATATAGAGCAGGTCAGGAACCTAATGGCTGACCAGCGCCAGGTATCGAACTGCCTTGAGGATGAGGGCGCGGTGCTCTACGGCAACCTGAGCCAGCAGGCAACCGTGGCCCAGATACAGGTCCTGGGAGGCGCGGACAATGTCGCCCCCTTCTACAGCGATGTTAACAACCCGCAGAACCTGGTAGAGGCGGTCCAGAGAGGAGTCACCTCGGTACCCGGTTTCTGGCTCGACAACCAGACCCTTTCCGGACCGGCGAACATGAACCAGATCAGGGACTTCGCCGGATGCCAGCAGTGAGGCCGAACTCACCGGATTATGGCTGGTGAGGGTTCAATGTTCGCTTTCTTTTCACGGCTCTTTAGCGCTGTCACCTGTTTTAGAACCGGGCCCTAGTGAATCTTTAAATTCGAGCCCGAGGAAGACTTCTTCAAGGCGCCGAACGTGAGG
>CAZAII010000072.1:0-3994 GCA_964485165.1 uncultured archaeon
TTGAGTTAACCTTTCAGCCAGCTTTAAAAACAGATGTCCGGGGATGACCGTATTAAAAAGCTGGAGACAATTCGATGTTTATGGAACAGCCCCTGTTCTGGAGCGACCGGCTGGCTTTCGGCGTGACACAGAAGTTCCCGGAACGTGAAGTTTACGTATGCGCCGCAGGTATATCCCCCTCTGGCATCGTCCACGCAGGTAACTTCAGGGAGATAATAACGGTGGACCTCGTCGCGAAGTCTCTACAGGAGCGGGGAGAAGACGTGAGGTTCATCTATTCTTGGGACGACTACGACCGGTTCAGGAAGGTGCCGGCCAACGTCCCGGATGAGTGGGAGGACTACATCGGGCTGCCGCTAACCGAGGTACCGGACCCGGAGGGGTGCCACGACTCCTACGCGGAGCACTTCGAGTCGAGGCTCGAGGACGAGCTTGAAGACATGCACCTGGATGTCGAGTTTATCCGGCAGACCGAGATGTTCCGGGGCTGCGAGTACACCGACCTCATGAAAAAGGCGATGAACTCCCGCGAGAAAATCCGGGAGATACTCGACCGTTACCGTAAAGAACCGCTGGAAGAGAGCTGGTGGCCCCTGAGAGTCTACTGCGAGGGATGCGGGAAGGATTTCACCGAGATACGGGATTACGACGGGGACACAACAGTGAAGTATCACTGCGGGGAGTGCGGCGAGACCCAGGAACTCGATTTTTCGGAGAACGACTCGGTAAAACCGCCTTGGCGTGTCGACTGGCCGATGCGCTGGAGCTACGAGGAAGTCGCCTTCGAACCCGCGGGAAAGGAGCATTCGGCGGCGGGAGGATCGCGGGATACCGCGAACGAGATAGTAAGCGAAGTATACGGTAAGGAGCCGCCGGTCCACCAGATGTACGAGTTCGTCACCAGGGATGGCGCCAAGATATCGGGAAGTGAGGGCGAGGACGCTTTCACGCTCACCGACCTGAAACAGGTCTACCCCCCGGAGCTTGTGAGGTTCCTGTTCACAGGTACGAAGCCGAACAAGGCGTTCGAGATACCTTTCGACGAAGAGGTGTTCCAGCGTTACGACCGGTTCGACAGGGTGGAGAACAACTACTTCAACCCGGGAGAGGTGGAGAATGACAGGAAAAGGAAGCATCAGAAGCGTGTCTACGAGCTCGCTATGGTCGATGTCCCCGACGAGAAACCTGTGCGCGTGCCGTTCCAGCACGCCTCTTTCGTGGCCCAGACAGTTCCCGAGGAGGAATGGGAGGAGAAAGCCATCAGGTCGCTGAAGCGCACAGGACACGTACCAGGAAATCTTAGCCAGGAGAACGTGGAACAGGTCCTGGAAAGGCTGCGACTGGCGAAGAACTGGGCGAGAACGTACGCGCCTGAAGACTACCGTTACAGCATCAACTGGGAGGTCCCGGAAGAAGTAGAGCAGGATATAACCGAAGAACAGAGGGAGGCGATGGAACTGCTGTCCGAACTTCTCAGCTCCCGCGACTTTGGCTCCCGAGAAGAGCTTGACGGGCAGATATTCGATATAAAGGATGAGTCCTCGCTGGACACCGGAGAGTTCTTCGAGACCGCTTACCGGGTGCTGCTGTCGCGTGACCAGGGCCCGCGTCTTTCACGGCTTATACTCTCTATAGGTGTCAACGAAACCTCTGAAATACTTTCACAGCTTGGATAGATGGACGACCTCAACCAGGACTTCGACTTCACGGCGCTCAAGCTCTGCGGCATCTTCTTCGTACTCTACCTCTACCAGGTCGCAACGGGTTTCGATCCCGGTTTCAACGCGTCTAGTAGCGCCTGGTGGAAGTTCTTCACCTCTATCTTTGGCCATAGCGACCTCGAGCATCTTCTGAACAACGCGTTCTTCATAGGGCTGTTCGGGTCGATATACGAGCGTTTTACCGGTACTGGTACCTTGCTCGCGACCTTCGTCGCCGCCGCGCTTTTCGCCAACCTTTCCGCCTTCGTCTTCTTCCCCGGGTCGACTATAATAGGTGCCTCAGGTGGGGCGATGGGGCTTCTCGCAGGTCTCGCGGTCTACCGGCCGCAGAAGATAGGGCTGGCGCTGGGTGTCCCTCTCCCCATGTGGGCGGTGCTCATAGTCTACGTCTTTATCAACACTGTCGGACTCTCCGGCTCGAACAACGTCGCCTACGAGGCCCACCTGCTCGGCATGGTGGTGGGTGCGATAGTGGGTTACAGGATACGTTCCCGTCCGTACCTGGATATGGAGGGTGACAGGGAGGAGGAAAACTGGCGGCGCCGGATCAGGAAGTGGGAAGAGAAGTACATGCTCTAGCTAGGCGAGGGATATAAGCGAGGCTATGTAACCCGCGCTGATAAAGGTCGCGGCTGCGCTTCCCAGGCTGACCAGCACGAAGGTCAGCAGCACTACGCCGACACGGTTGCCCCTGAGAGCGGTGTAGCTCTCCAGTCTCGAGAACTGCTCCATGTCACTGACCTTCGGCCGCCTCAGCTTGGCCTGAGCATAGGCTGCCACCATGCCCGCGCCTATAGCCGGGTCGAGGGAGGTCAGGGGTGCGGCAAGGAAGGAAACCACCCAGGTCACAGGGTGTGAGCCTGCGGCAACAGCGCCGATAACCGCCAGTACACCGTTTATAAGTATCCAGGCCGCTGACGCTTCCACGCCTGTGGAAAAACCTATCTTGAGGAAGCTGTAGCCCAGACCCAGGATTATGAAAGCTGGCAGGCCGTACTTCATTATAGCGAACCAGGGTATCCTGCGCTGGCTGAAAGGCTCGTAGCTGTTTCCCTGTTCGAGGTCTTCCGCGAGGCCCTCGACGTGTGCGGCTCCCACTACCAACACGGCATGGTCGAAGTCGTGTTCCAGCAGCCGCTCCGCCATGTAGCTGTTCCTCTCCTCGAGGAAGGTCCTGCTGAGGGAGGGGAACTCTTCCTCCAGCTCCAGCACCAGGTTCTCCACTACATCGCCGTCCGTCAGCTCATCGGCCTCAACCTCATCGGAAGCGACTATGACGGACGCGGCGAGCCGGAGCTTTTCTATGAAGCTGAGTTCTGAGAGCGCCCGGCGAAAAGTCTCGTTTATGTCCCGGTCTATGAGTGCGGTCTCGATGTCCTGTTCCTCTGCGGCCTCAAGTGCGGAAAGCATCTCCTGGCCGGGCGTAACTTCCTCCTCGAGACCCATCTTCCTCTGGTATATCGACAGCATAACGTTCAGGAACAGTAGGAATCCCTTGCCCTCCTTCAGCACCTCCACCACGTCGAGGTTCCGCCAGTCGTCTTCCCCCCTCAGCGATTTCAGCCGGGTCTCGTCGAGCTCTACCGCCACGAGGTCGGGACCAGCTTCCTTGACCAGCCGCGTGACCTCTTCCTGGCTCTCCCTGGA
The DNA here is from genome assembly GCA_964485165.1 of uncultured archaeon. Taxonomy (GTDB): domain Archaea; phylum Nanohalarchaeota; class Nanosalinia; order Nanosalinales; family Nanosalinaceae; genus CAZVPZ01. Next base: position 3,369 of record CAZAII010000072.1, read on the forward strand.
GATGTGGGAGGTGCCGAGTATCGTGACCGTCCTCCCGTCCAGTTCTACCTGTCTTTTCACGGTGAGTAATCCTCGGGGGAAGGTTAAAAAGTCGAGTCCTGAGGTTCCAAAACTCTCTAATACCTCCGTCACGCACTCTGGAGTATGGCTGTCATAGAGGTCAGTGGTCTCAACAAGTCTTACGGCGATGTAGACGCGCTGAAAGAGGTCGGCATCAAGGTCGAAGAAGGAGAGATCGTCGGCGTGCTCGGACCGAACGGGGCGGGCAAGTCCACGGTTGTCAACATACTGACCGGCCAGCTCTCCCGTGATTCAGGTGATGTTGACGTGCTGGGTCTCGACCCAGGCACAAGCGGTGTCGAACTCAGGTCGAAGCTCGGTATACTGCCGGAGCGCGAAGACCCTCCGAGCTTTCTCACAGGGGAGGAATACCTGGAGTTCGTCTCGGATGTCCGGGAAAGAGATATCGAGGTCGAAGAGTGGGTTGACCGGTTCCGCCTGGAGGGAAAGATGGAATCGCTGACCATGGACCTCTCGAAGGGAGAGAAACAGAAACTGATGCTCGTCCAGGCTTTTTTCCACGACCCGGAGATAGTGTTCATCGACGAGCCGCTGATAAACGTCGA
>CAZAII010000073.1:0-3981 GCA_964485165.1 uncultured archaeon
TACGCATCTGGGGTGAGCAAAGGTAGCTAACCAGACAGGGGAAGAACTCGTCCTGCACCACCCGGAGACCCCAGTAGCTTTCCAGCGCCGTCTTTATCTGCGGATCGTCAGGGAAGCTCCCGAAGATCTGCTCCAGGTCGTGATCGAGACCCAGCGCCTTCTCCACCTCGCCACGTGAGAGTTCGGTCTTGACGAACAGTCTTTCGCCCCTGTCCTCTACCACGACCGGTTCGCCATCCTGGAAGCTGTAGAACCTGTCGCCGCCTCCACCGTAAAGTTCTCCATCCAGCCTGTTCCAGCAGAAGGTCTGGCCACAGGTCATGGTCAGCTCCAGGTCGAAGTTCTCCGCGTCGATGAAAAAGCCAGACATCAGGGAAAGCAATGGATGGCAAATTATTTCTAGTTCAGTTTTTCGTGAACCTGAAGAACCCGTCGCTACCCTCACCCGACTTGTCGGTCTTCTTCGCCTTCCGCTTCAGGTAGGAGCGGCCGCACCGGTGGCACTTCACACGTTCCTCCGCCTTCGACCTCTGCTTGAAGCCGCAGTCAGGGCACTGGTAGTAGACCGGCATACTGTGCTTTTCGCACTGAAAAAAGAAAAACCCCGGGCCTGCTACACTTTTTAGGTTCCGCCGCCGACTTTTAGACAGGGACGGTATGATAGTTTCCAGGATTTCCGACCAGATGAAGAGGGAGATACTCGCAGCCGCCTCCATATTTGCCTTCTACTCGGTCATCAGGAACTTCCTCCCGCCCAGCTCCGTCGCCTTCTTCGTCGCGATGTACATATTCATACTCTCTGTGGTCTACGTCATAAGCTTCAGCACCTTCCTCGACGAGGAAGATGAAACAGAGGAAAGTTACCGGTATGAAGGAGGCTACTTCGCGAGGCAGTACTATTACCACCAGATCCTCGGCCTCGACCAGGAAGATTAGAGCAAAGTTTTTAGTCTTCAAGAAACAAAACCGGTCTGATGAACAGGAAAAAATTTTTCAAAGGTGCAGCGACAGGTTTAGGATTTGCAGCTATCGGAAACCTGTCCGTAAAAGTTCTAGGCTTTAATAACATCTCACTTATGATAATGCTCTACCTCTACGTGGTCCTCGGAACCGTGCCTTGGCTCACGAACCAGCTGTCTGGACTGGGAGGTGTCCTCGAAAAACTGGTCCTGGTCACGGAGAGAGAAGAGATGGTGATGAAGAAGGTATTTACCGGGGAAAAATACAGGGTCAAGGGCGAGGTAGAGAAGCTCTAGTAGCCGTACCTCGCCACTTCCTCCCCGTTGACGTGTCGGAGGATCGCGGTGTCGCCGCCATCGTTCCAGGCGATGCCGGTGCCGTATACGTTGACCGCTTCACCATCCACAGGGTCGACATCTCCATCTGTGTAGGCGTAGAGCCGGTCGCCGGGTGGTACCGTCACCTTCCCGAACTCGTGGCTGGAGACTGTGTCGGTGAGAGTCCACCCCTCAACAGCCAGGGGCGAATCCATCTCGTTGGTTATCACGGCGTACTCCTTGCCCGATGCGCCGGAAGAGACGTTGAGAGAGACGCCTCCTTCGTACTGTGCCATCTGCATCCGGACGGAACGCCTCTCGACCTCCTGCTTCCGGTCCTCCATAATATCCATCAGTTTCTCACGGGTGTCTTCAACCGCAGACCGGTCCGATCCCTCGAAATCCTCCGTGACAACGCCGTGGCTCTTGATCCTGGTGAGAGTTCCCGCAGGCGTTGAGACCTCCTCGAGACGGGTTTCGCCCGACTTAGAGAGCCTGAGGGTTCCTGAAGCGGTTGTGAGAGTCCAGACGGTCCTGGAGGGTGTGCGCCTGACCTCGAGCCGTGAACCGGGGTCCTCGAGCGTGATGTTAGAGGACTGGGAAGCCACTATAGTCCTGAACTCGTCGAATGCAGTCTCCACAGTCCTCCTGAAGCCGTCCGTAGATGTAGAAGTCGACACCTCTCTCGGTATCGAATCAGTACTTGAAACGTTTGGTAGAGAGCCGGAAAAGGCTCCAGTAGGCGTTCCGGTTTCGGAAACAGCTGGAATCGACATCAGGCCCAGAATAACCGACGCTGCTAGCGCGGCTTCTGTTATGGTTGTCATGTTTAGCTATAATTAGGAAAGATGTTTATAAATCTTCGTAATGGTTTTCGAAGACCAGAAGAACTGATTTCAGTATTCCGATAAGTATAGGTCCTATAAAGAGTCCTGGGGCGCCGAAAAGGTAAACACCACCTATTAATCCGATTATTATGGCTGCAGGATGCAGTTCTGCGCTCTTGTCCACGACGAATGGGCGCATTAAGTTGTCGGTCGCCAGCATCACGATGGTCCCATAGATAAGGAGCAGTATACCTGCCTCGAACCTGTTCACCATGATGAGGTATATGCCAGCGGGACCCCATACGAAAATGGTGCCGATTATCGGGACGAATCCGAGCAGCACCATCACGAAGGTCCAGAACACCCAGTTGGGCACACCGGTCAGTAAGAGACCAAGACCTGCCAGCAGGCCCTGGGTCACCGCGACCAGAACGTGGCCCTTGATTACCGCCCAGGTCGTCTTGTCAATCCTGTCGTAGAGGTTCTCCTGTATATCCATCGGGAGTGGGGTGACGCGCTGTATCCACTCCACGAACTCCTCGCCGTCTTTCAAAAGGTAGTATATCAGGAAAAGCATTATAGTGATGCCTATCGAGATATTGGTCGCCAGGTTCAACAGCTGTGAGACGCTGCCGAACGTTACCGTCGTGAACTCTGTCACCGCAGCATCGACCGCGTTCTCTATGTCGAAATGTCTCCCGGTGTACTCCATTATCCTCTGCTCAATCATGGTCGTGTTTACCAGGTCGGTTTCCTGGATATCCGCAGAGAGCTCACCCGCGTCATTAACGACCTGTATTGTCGCGAGGGTCATCGGTACCAGAGCGATTATGAGAGACCCAGTTATCAGCAGAGATGCGGTCACCCTCGAGCCCAGGAACGGTGAGAGCTTCTCCTGGAAAGGGCGCAGAATGAAAGCCAGTATCACACCTCCAAGTATGTATGCCAGGAAAGGCTGGAGCATCAGCCAGAAGAGCCCGACCAGAATCCCTACCAGTATCAGAACAAAACCTTTTTGGCTGTCCATAGGACGTACTTTTCAGCTCATAATTAAAGCTGTTTTCGTGTAGAACGTCACCGCCGGGACCATTAGCACAGCCATGCAGGCCGATCTCTCTTCCGCCAGAAGTGCGGCATAGCCGACGAATCCCGAGGTTGCGAGTATCAGCAGCCCAGGAAAGCCTGTGAGGTAAAACGTTACAGCGAACAGGAAACCCAGCACCAGTACCAGCAACCTCCGGAAATCCACTCTTTCAAGGATGGAGACGAACAGCCGGATGCTGGTGGGGGCGACCGCTACAGCAAGGCCGGCCGATACCAGCGACGCCCCAGCCAGGAAACCCGTGACCGGGGTAGTAACCTCTGAAAGGTTCAGGAGCGCGACCGAGGAACCGGAACGCGCCTTCCCTATCGTGTAGAGGGCGATGAACGACATCAGTATATCCGATGTGTTCACCCCTCCCATACCCGCCAGGAACTCTCTCCTGCTATCGATCATTGGCGCGAGGAAAGAGGTAGAGGTAGCCGCACCCATGCCCGGGAAGACGCCCGCCATGGCTCCCGCCACGAAGCCTATCGCCCCGCCCCTTACCGCTTCAGCCCCCTCCATCTCAACCGGTCGCGGGTCGAAACCGGGGCGGAAATCCGACTTGAGCGCGTGGAGGATGGAGGGTGCCGCAAACAGTCCCGCGAAGACAGGGAGAAGAACGAACTCCTGGTTCACCGGCATCGAGAACGTGGCAAGCCCGAGAGCGCCCGAAAGCAACGCGATTGCCGCGGAGTTGAGCAGCCGGTCCGAGCGGAAGACTATCACCAGCAGGAAGAACATCAGAAGGTGGCCCATGAATCCTTCCAGGAAACCGTAAGCGGGCTCCAGG